>JBEIPE010000094.1:0-9623 GCA_040377215.1 Halobacteriovoraceae bacterium | reverse complement strand
GGAGACATCGATCTCTAGCGCTGAGCAAATGGATGGAGTGTCTTCGTTTGTCGTCGTCGTAAGAGCAGAGTTTGAAGAGCAGGTGAACTCTGAAGAGAACGACATCTACTTCAAGGTCGACGTTCTTCGTCGTGCGAATAAATGCGAAGTCCTCTCAATCAAAAACTTGGCCCTCTAGGAGCATAACTATGAAATTTATGATTGGATTTTTTCTTTTTGCCGGCATTGCCCATGCGAGACCTCACACATTAATTCAATGTGCACCGGTCGATGGCGCAGGCCTTTCAGCGACCTTCGTCTTTGACGGTTTTGATGACAAGTATTCAAAGCTCACAGTTCTTAACAACGGCAGTAAGCTTTTTACGATGTCAGGGGACACACGTCGTAATCCATGCCTTGAAGTCGACATGAGTGCGGGAACAGATACGGCCGAATCCTATAGCGACATCATCGCCGTGTTCGCGGTCCATGAGTTGGATGGCTGCCGAGGCCCTTTCAACTCAGCAAGGATTGGTCTTACTGGAAAGTTTGGAGCTGAGATCATGAAGGGGAATTTGTTGGTGACTCACAAGGGAAGAGAGATGGAAGAAAAGGTGAAGTGTTCGGTGAAGGATATGAACTAGCCCTCAGCAGGAATACCAAGGTTAGCCGTTAGAAACTATAAAAAAGGTTTTGTATGAAATTACCTCTAATTCTTATGTCTCTGTTCCTTGCTAACGTTGCGAGCGCCGCCCCTCACCTTGATTGTGGAGCTTGGTACCGTCCAACGATGAATGGTCAGAGCAAGTATTTCGACATGAAGCTCACGTTGGATGTTGCTGAAAGCGAGCGTCTGTATACTGAAGTTTATGTCGGAAAACTAAGCGTGTCGAAAGTGTACTATGACGTCTTAGCGGTTGTGGGCCAAGGAGGAGCAGTCGATTTTAGTTTGAGAATTCAAGACGCCAAAAATAAGCAGACCGCGAAAAGCATGGGAAACAAGAGAGCGGAAGTGGCTTTAGGTGGAATAGATACTCTTAGATCTCACTATCACACTCTATTTTGTACATCAGTGAAGCCTCGAGAGCAGTCTTCGATTTAATGATTACATAGCAATCACGTTCGCTCGGCCTGCATTACAGGCCATAAAATAAGGACCCGAATGGGTCCTTTTTTATTCGTGTTTCTCGTGGATTTGAGAGCTTTCGGGGTGCTCGGTCACAATCACCGGAGGTGGTTTGATGGACGCGAGGGCAAAGTTATAGCCGACGATCAACCCGCTCGCAATGACGGGGGCGATGAAGGTGAAACCCTTAGAGTGAAGAAACTTATCCTCAGAGAACATCATCCAGGCCAAGAAAATTTGAAAGCAAAAGTTGAGCACCAAGAAAATAGCACCGAGTATGGCGCCCACATCGAATAAAGAGTACGTGGAGCTTGTTGCTTTGGGACCCCAGAGTACGACGATCGACATGACCCAGGCACCCAGGATAGAGATGAGACCGACGACCACAGATAGAATTTTAAAAGTCATATAGTGTTGAGTTTAATCCCAAATTGATTTCTGGCAAATAATCATGATCCTCGCTGGGTGGTACGCTTTCTTTAAGCAGAGTTAGGGCGAGACCACCGGAACGAGCTGGATGGTGAGGCGATAGGGCACTGTCGCTTCTTCGCTCTCAAGCAAAAGGATCATGTCGTCTTGGAACTTGCGGATGATCTCTCGGGCCTGTGGGAGCTTCCGAGAATCCGCCGGGATGTTGACCCAGGTGATGTCCCGGATCGCCGGGTCGTCTTTCTTGAGCGAGTCGAGCGCTCGCTCGATGTGCTGCTGGTGGATGCGCTTTTTCAGTTCATGGGTTTTGGGGGAGAGCTTCTCCGAGTCCGGTGTCGCGATGTGCTTGTGGGTACGATGAAACTCCTCGTTGGCATCCTTCTGGATGAGTCCTAAGCGAAGGAGCGTCTGAATGGCGTGGTCGACCTTGATCAGTGGAAGCTTCAGCACGTCAGAGAGTGCCTCGAGAGTCTTAGGACCGCTCTTAAGCGATAGGAACGTGCGGATGGCATAGAAATACCAGTCACCGATCTGCAGGAACTCATCCTCTGTGAGAGAGCTGGTATCCGCGAGAACCGTGAGAAGTTCTTTCTCCGAGCGGCGGACACTGGCCTGGGACTCATTGATCTTCGCCAGGATGTATTTTCTTTCTTCGGGGTTCGTGAAGATTTGCCGTGTGACGGACTCGAGCGACGCTTTTGATAGGTTTCGTTTTTCGCTGAGGAAAGCGGAGAGGTTGCTCGCCTGAACCTCTAGCTTGGTGGCAAGGGCACGTAAGGAAAAGCGCGGGTTCTTCTGCTGGAGATCCTCAAGATACTTCCGCACTTTTTGCCGTATGAAATCCTGGATATCTTCGTCTGCAGAAGCACTCATTTGTCATTCCCCTAGGGCCTGCAGCACTGACGATAGAATTGCTTGGCGGTGGTAGAACCCCCGAGAAGAACCTTCTCCCCAAGTTCACCGCAGATCTGTTGAATGGGAACTTCTAAAACGTAAGGCCCAGGACAGCTCCCTGACTCAGAGAAGTCTTCAAGGGCGATTTGCAACTCATAGCTACCGAATGTGTTCCCACCTTTCTCGGAGGGATACGCGCTTAGAGAAACTGCACACGTCAGAGCGATAAAAATGAATTTTTTCATGTTGAAAGTTTACCACTCCGGCCATCGGGCCAAGTCATCATTGTAAGAATTACATGCGCTTTCTCAGGCGTAATCCCCCAAGGATTTAGCGACTTAGGCCCGACAGCAGAATTTAAACCGAGCACTAGCGGAACTTGGGAACATACTTGAACCCTGTACATTTCACGGGGGACTGGGAAGCCCTCCGATTGTAAGACAGGACGGCCTCTTCGAAGATCTGCGGATGACAGCTCCGCATGACCATGGCGATCTCGCCGCTTTCCCGACACTCCTCAATCGCCAAGCGATCGGTGTCACCGCAGACGAGCTCGACGCAAGTTTCTTCAGCGTTAAAACCTAAAATCTCGCAGCGACCTCGGTCAAAGTCTGAGAGCGCCGGAGCACTCTGTTCGAATTGAGAACCAGAAGCATGCGCTACAGTGGACATGATAAGACCGAAGGCGAAGATAGTTTTCATAAATACTCTTTTTGTTGTTTCAGCCAATGATTAAGATGTCGTTACCGAAATCATAATGTCTTTAAATATTCCAAGAGATCGGCAAGTTCTTGCGGTCTATTTTTCCAATCAAGGCCTAGGTACCTCGTCGAATCGTGACCGATGTTCGCGTTGCCCTCTAGAGAAGTGTCGTAAAGAAAAGTGTGTTCTCTTTCTTTGTCCCACTCAAACCCAATATCCTTTTCATCATAGCGTGTGGAGCCTCGGAAGAACTTCGCTGGGCGTTCGCCCGTTAAGAGGGCCCGGAGCGTTGGGACAGATCCATTGTGCAGATAGGGAGCTCGCGCCCAGATTCCGTCGAGCCTTCCGCCCACGTAACCGATGGAGTCATGAACGAGATCGTTGGGGGAATAAGGAGTCCCATCGCTTTTCACGCAATACTTATCGTCGCTGCAGAGCTTGACCAGAAGCACCCCTAAAAACGACGCCCCATTCTTGGTAAGATTGAGATAGCGGTGCTGATCTGTTCCGACTTCGGCGACTGGAAAAACTTGATTCTGCGACTGGTGACAAGCCAAACAGTTCTGCGCGAAGAGCTCTTCCCCTCTCTTGGCCATTTTCATGTTCACCGCAAACGGATACGGCGGAGAAGGTAATCCGTCTAAGAATCTGGAAATCGTATCGACGTTCTTAATGTTCACAGGTTTATTAAAGATCGACGCTGCGGCACCGATGTTGCGGTGTAAGTGACCAGAGGTCGCTCCGTCCCAGTGATCATTTCCGCGGTCCTTCTGATTCCAAATGCTCGGAGCATCCACTTCGGCCGCACTCGTCGGGAAAGTGGCCTTGATCACATCCATGGTGGGACCAGTGCTGAGGAATGAGAGGTAGGTCGTGAAGAGCACATTCATCGAGCCTCTCTTCTCTCCTAGCGCGTCGGGTGCCAGAGGGCCCGAGTAGGCGAGGCCCTTGTAAAGACCATAGGCCTGCATGATTCGCGCGGCGGTCGCTTTGAGGGTCGAAACAAGCTGCCGAGTATTTTCGAGGTCGTTAACGAGCTTCCGTTCCGTGAGTTCAGTCTGTAGGTAGGTCGGGTTCTGGTAGATCGAACCCAGAGGTTTTTTGTTGATCGCTGCTACAAGCGCTTCGGCGGTAAAGTCTTCGTGCTGGACCGTTTTAATGAAGAGGAAGTGAGGGTTATTGATTCGGGTGTTGGGGGCTCCGAGCAGGACAATCGCATCCCCAGAAGTGCTCTGCACTTCACCCGAATGGCACGCAAGGCAAGTGAGTCCCACTCGATTGAGCTGCGTGCTGCCCGTGACAACTTCTGCTTCCTTGAGGGCCATTCCCAATGGCAGCGGCGTCGTCTTATCAAAAACATTTAGGGATAAACCAACCGGTGCGTATTTTTGGTTCTCCGTGCCCCAGATCTGTGGAAACAAATCCTGGAAGACTCTGAAGAAGATCATCGGCATCTGATCGCCGCCGTTATCTCCGGAGATGAAGACTTCCGCGGCTTTTGCATTCACCTTAAGATAGTTTTCCAGTTCGATTGTCCTAAAGGCCCTCAACTGTTCCCAAGCAGTATTCTCGCTCTCCTGAATCTTGGGTGTCGCGGTCTTCGCAAATGCAAGGTTGTAAGACAGGGTTAAAAAAACAAACAAGAGAACTTTCACGGCAGACTCGTTGGTTATGAAGAGCGTATTGAATGTGCTCATGTACCACTCGCAAGTTCAGAGAGGTGATGCTGCCGAATGAAGTGTTATCACCCGCTGGATAACAGATAAAATGTACTTGGTTCGTTGTGTGGAAGTTGGGTTTACGATGAGGCGGTCTGGACGGGGCCCAAAATTGTAGGCCGGAGTTTTCGTCTTCTCGTCCCTTCTGGAGTCGGTTCAAATAAAAAAACCACCTTGCGGTGGTTGTTTCAATAAGAATGGTGCCCGGGAAGGGACTCGAACCCCCACGATGATTAGTCGGAGGATTTTGAATCCTCTGCGTCTACCATTTCGCCACCCGGGCATGTTTAGCGATTCTAGAAAGCGCACCGAGTCAAGTCAACGATTGCTTCCCAAAATAATCCGTCGCTTCGATCAATTTGGACTTAATGCCAGGCTCAGAGGCCGAATGGCCCGCATCCGCGATGATATGCAGCTGAGATTCCGGCCAGGCCTCGTGGAGTTCATAGGCCGAGGTCGCTGGGCAGACCACGTCGTAGCGGCCCTGCACGATCCAGGTCGGGATGTGGCGAATCTTAGCGACGTTCTTGAGCAGCCATCCGTCTTCTTCAAAGAAGCCCTTGTTCACGAAGTAATGGCATTCAATGCGCGCGAAAGCGTCGGCAAATCCGTCATCGGCAAAACGCTCGACGAATTTTGGATCAAAGAAAAGTTTTGAGGTGGAGCCTTCCCACACACTCCAGGCCTTCGCGGCTTCCGAGCGCACTTTTGTGTCGCTTGAGGTGAGACGTTTGTAGAACGCGTTCAAAAGATCATGGCGTTCATTCTGCGGAATGGGAGCAAGGTACTTGGCCCACGCATCCGGAAAAATAAAACTCGCGCCTTCTTGGTAGTACCAGCGGATTTCTTTTTCGCGCAGAAGGAAAATCCCGCGCAAAATAAGCGCATTCACGCGCTCGGTGCATTTGATCGCGTAGGCAAGGCCCAGGGTTGAACCCCATGAGCCGCCGAACACAGTCCACTTATCGATCTTCAAGTGAGTACGGATTTTCTCCATGTCCTCAACTGAGGCCCATGTGGTGTTGTCTTTGAGCTCAGAGAACGGTGTGGATTTTCCACAACCACGCTGATCAAACAAGATCACGCGCCAAACTTTTGGATCAAAGAATCGGCGCATCGTGGCGTCGACACCGCCGCCGGGGCCGCCGTGAACGAAGACGATCGGCTTGCCCTGTGGATTACCCACTTCTTCGTAGTACAAAGTGTGAAGATTATCGACTTTGAGCATGCCAGAATTAAACGGTTCGATCTCAGGATAAAATTCGCGCATAGGACCTCTCTTGGGAGCTTGATTCAAGCAAAAGATGGGGTATCGTTCAAGCATGAAGACATATATTTTTGCTCTCCTTAGCTTTCTTTTCTCCTCAGCTGCTCTGGCCTGCAGGTGCGACCCCACCGTCAATCTGGCACTTAAAGCGAATCCTGAAAACGCCGTTCTCGCGTTCATCGGGCGCCTCGAAGGCGACGCGTTCAAAGTGGAGAAGACCTGGACGCGCGCCAAGGCGAGCTATGACCTCGACCGTAAATCCTCCTGCCGAGTGTATCTCGAGCCGGGTGTGCGCTACCTCGTGCTCGGATCAAATGAAAATGGCCTCCAGCAGTGCCGGACAGTTTTTACGAAGCTCGAGTTTGCGGCGGAAATCGTGGCAAAACTTGCGACAAAAAAATCAGCAAGTCCGCTAGCTTCGAATCCTGCGTATTACTACTGCCAAAAGGACGATGAGTGCCAGCTCACGCAGGATCCCTGTGGGGCGCAGACGGCGGTTAATAAAAAATTTCTGAAAGAGTACGATGCTTTCGCCAAAGAGATCGGCCGAGTGATCAGTTGCGTGCAACCGAAAGTTCTTAAGGTCAAAGCTTTCTGTGAAAATTATCTCTGCTTAGCGAAGCCGGATTAGTTCAAGCGTTTCACGTAATTTAAAACGCAAGAAATTGTCGCCGAGATGCTTGCGCAGGCTTTGGTTGTCGATGAGACAAGAGAACTTCAAATAGTCCAAGAGATATTCTGGCACTTGGATGTTCATCAGTTTCAACACATCATTCATGCCTTTCGCTAAGCTAATCGGGAAAGGGAGACCTTTCGAGCCGACGAGATCAAGCGCTTCGCGCAGAGAAATGAATTCACTCCCGGCCACGTTGTAAGTTCCCGTCGGGAGCTTGCTAATGGAGCTGCAAAGAATCTGCGCCATATCAAACTCATGGATGAACTGGAAAAAGGGATTGTAGTCGATCGGTCTGAGCGCCATCGGAGTTGTGAGATAGCGGCTCATGGTGTTTTCAATTTGGGTGCCAACGATATTGCATGGACGCAAGACCACCGTGGAGAGTTCGTTCTGGTGCTTCCACATGAACTGTCCGCACATCTGATCCATCTCAACCACATCGCGCAACTCAGGGTGTTTGATACTCGCCTTAAGAGGAGCATCTTCCGTGAGGAAGATCGAATTATCCGGAAGGGCGCCATAGACGTGGAAGGTAGAAAGAATAATAACTTTGCTCACGCCTGAACGGAGGCAAAGTTCCAAAATTCGATTGGTGCCCATGACGGAAATCTCTAAGCGCTTGGCGAGCATTTCAGCGTCACTTGAGCTGTGAGAGATGCGGCCCAAGTGAAGAACGGCATCGAACTTATGGCTGCGGAAAATATTTTCAAAGTTTCCGCGTGAGTACTTCATGCTCAAAGTCGTGAGACCTGGCAGTGGCGCAACTTTGTCTAAAGAGCGTGAGTCCACGCCCATGATCGTCCAAGTAGGATTCTCTGAGAGCATCAAGCGCGCGGTAATCTGCGCAAGACCGCCGGCCATGCCAATGATCAGAATATTCATTCGCGGTCCTGCTTGAGAATGAATTTCGAAAGTGGCTTTCTGATCTCATCGAAGAAGGGGCGACGGTGCTTGAGTCCCACCGCAAGCATTTTTTTGATCTGGCCCTCAACACGCATGACCTGCTCTTTAATGTCTTTTTCAGGAGCTTCGGCAGAAAGATCATCCGGAACAATGATCGGCTTTCCGATGTGAATATCAATCGGCGATGGCAGTGGAAAAAGATTGGCCGTGAGAGGGAGCGCAGGCAGACTTAAGAGTTTCGCGAGACTTTTTACATGCCAAGTGAAGGGGAACATTTCTTCAGCGCCCACAACAGCGATCGGTAGAATGGGGGTGTGCTGTTGAAGGGCAATTCGATAGAAGCCTTGCGTGAATGTCTGCACCTTGTAGAACTGCGTAGTGTTTTTACTCACGCCGCGCACGCCTTCCGGGAAAACCAAGATCGATTCTTTGTGCTCGAGGAGATACTGGCAATTCGCGCGGTCCCCAAGAATACTACCGGTCTGCGCAGCGAAGTCACCGAGGAACGGCAGCTGCGCCATGAAGCGCTCCACCATCGCTCGCAATATCCGCGGAGGCTGCACGTCGATCAAAAACGCCATGGTGATGAGCATGGCATCGAGGGGGATTTGACCGGTGTGATTGGACACCACGAGATAGGAAACATCGCCGACATTTTCCTGACCAAAAACACGGACTTTAAAATAGCGCCGATAAAACGGAAGAATGGTGCGGAGGGCTTTTTCGCAAAGCTCAAGATTAAAACCCCAGGGATCTTGGTAACCTGCGTATTTCACACGCAAGACCTCGAAAACCTCTTTGATTTTCGCGTCGTCTTCCGGTGAGACGCCCCAGATGTTACTGAATGCCTGACTGAGCTGCATGGGAAAAAAGCCTCTGAGCATTGCTGATTGAGCCGTTTAAGGCATAATAACGGCCATGCGTGATCCAAACAACGAGTCTTGGCGTAAAAAAGCGATTGGCGTTTTGCAGGCCTGCGAACATGAGTTGCGCCGCACGACGGCCATCGGTATGAAAATGATCCACGCCTCCAAGGCCAGTGGTGATCTCCATGAAACTTATGAGGAACTGGGTCGCTTGGTTGCGAAGGCGATCAAAGAAGGCGAGCTTGAGTGGAGAGAGCCGCGCGCTCGTGTACTCATGACTCATGCCGAAGAACTCGAAAACCTACTACATGATATGGAAGGTCAGGTTCAGGATTTAAAGAAGCCGCTGGACTAGACTAGGCTCTTCAAAAGAAAATTCATCATTCCCTCAATCACTTGCGGCACACCAGTGCCTTTTTCCGCTGAAGCGAAATAGATCTGCTTCACCCATTTATTTTTTTCATAGATTTCGGGCATACGTTTTTGCAGAACAAAGCGCTCGCTTTGAGTTTTGAGTTTATCAATTTTGTTAAACACCAAGTAGGTCTCGAGCTCGAACTGATGAATGTATTCCTGAAACTGTAAGTCAGCATCTTGAAGCGGATGACGAGCATCCTGCAGATTCAGCAAAAGCACTTTGCCGCTGATGCCACGAAAGAAGGTGCTCAAAAGAATTTGCCAATTGTGGCCCATTTCTTTGGAGACTTCGGCGTGGCCGTATCCAGGGACATCGAAAAGATAAAATTGTTTCGGTACTTTCTCGCCTTCAGGAAGCCAATCGAACTTGAAGACGTTCACTTGGCGTGTGCGACCGGGTGTTTTTGAAACACGCGCGACTGACTTTCCAAAAATGGCATTGATGAATGAAGATTTGCCTACGTTCGAGCGACCGATGAAGGCCACACCTTGAGCCGCAGGATGCTCGCCCAACCACATGGTGAGTTGGTCGACCTTGTCGATGCCCATGAGAAATTCGGTTTTGCCTTTTTGAATCGCCATGGGGCCATTGTGCCTTTTAGAGCAGCATGCGTCTAGCGTTGCAAAGCTGAGATTTTTCACTTCC
>JBEIPE010000456.1:0-1577 GCA_040377215.1 Halobacteriovoraceae bacterium | reverse complement strand
TTCTCAGTGGCATCGTTCGCTCCGCGAGCATCTCATGAAGAAAGGTCAGGCGATGGTGAACATGGCGACGAGAAAAGATGATTCCTTCATTCGTCTCATCACCGCTCATCCTGAGCAAAACGAAAAAGTCCTCAAACCTTTCCTAGCAGACTTGTTGAAAGCGGCGGAAGAACTCAATCACTAAGGTTAAATAATCCATGAAACTTTTTCTCACAATTCTCAGTCTTGCGCTCTGGCAACAAGCACACGCCAACGTATCAACATTCACGAAATCTCAGATTGAGCTCAAAGTGCCTTACACCTTCGGGGTTCATACCGTAGAAGCCACTAAGATCACCGGCCAGGTTTTCTGGAACAACGATAAGACCCAGATACTAGAAGCCGATTTCGCTCTTGCGGTCACAGACCTCACCAACGACGACAAAACTTTTATCTGCCATCTGCAATCTTCGTTGACTCTCGACTATAAGCAGTCGGACTTTCCTGCTGAGCACGTCTGCGAAGATGACGCTCTTCCGACAACGGGCAAGAACTCACCGAAACACCCGACCATCACCGCGCATCTCGCTGCTCCGTTTACCATGGGTGATACGTCCGCAAAGATTCTTTGGACGATCCATGGTGTGGCCCGCGAACAAAACGTTCCCGTGACCGTTACGCTGAACGACGAAAAAACTCAATACACAATAAAAGCTGACTGGAAGATGAAGCGGTCCGACTTCGACATTACTGTGAAGAAATTTCTCTTCATCGACGCCGACAATAAACTACCCGTCAGTCTACACATCGAAGGAGCCGTTAAATGAAGCTACTCAGTTTCCTCATTTTTCTCACGATGACCTTCTCTGCATCGGCCTTCGATCGATTGGCACTGAGCTCTTCGGCCGGCAATAACGAACAGCAGCTGGCACTTGATGCGACTCGCTTCTGGCGGATCTCTAATACGAAACTTTGGATTGGTTTTGGTATTCGCGGTACTTCGCAATGGAGCTCAGACCAAGGCTACAAGACGGCACCTGCACTCTTGACCACCGGTCAAGAAGGGCCACAGGTTATCTTCCTCGCAGATAAAAAAGACAACATCGACGATCTTCGTGTCGCCACCTCACAAGTGACCTCCTTGAACGCCATGGTGCAGTTCCTCTATCAGTGGAGTGACAACTGGGGCTTTGGTACCAACATCGATGTCATTGGTGGCAGTTTTGGTAAAAAGCAGAAAGCAAAGTACAATCCAAAAAAAGACGACGCCTCTTTCCCCGATGAGGTCTCCGCACGTCCGACGCCCTTTAACCTTCTCCTCATTAGCGAAAATGATCGTGGTTCACTCAATTCCGAGTTCTACGCGATCAGAAATCTAGGAAACGGCTGGGGCTTCAAAATCGCGGCGAATTTTGCTTTCACGGAATACACCACGACGCAAAAACTGAGAAAGAACAATGATCGGTTCCGTCGCAAGAGCTTACTTCCAAGCCTTGGCGTGACGAGAGATTTCTGAGTTCGGTGGCCCGGCATAGGTGGCTGCCAACGAGCAGCACTGTGAAGCATCTGCGCTTTCTTCATTCGTTATCACTGACGCC
>JBEIPE010000233.1:0-4662 GCA_040377215.1 Halobacteriovoraceae bacterium | reverse complement strand
CCTGAATAGGAGGCCCTTTGACAGCAGAAAATCACATTGTGGTGATGGGTTACGGCAATCAAGCGCGCGCTTGGTGCGCTAATTTGGTGGACTCCGGTTGGAACGTCCATGTCCTGCTGCGCCACGACTCTTCGTCGCGGGATAAAATTAAGGCGCCGCTCAAGCTCGTGGACTGGCAAGCACCGATGCAAGGCCACCCCATCGCCATGCTCGTCCCTGATCATGAAATTGCGGGGGCCCTCGCCAGCATGAGTGCGTTTATTCCAGTGGGCACCGTGATTTACTACGCCCACGGATTTGCGCTGACGGAGTCAGCGCTCAGCAAAACCTTTCCGCAGTTTCATCATGTACTCCTCGCCCCGAAAGCTATCGGCACTGAAGTGCGCGCAACATATCTCGATCGCCGCCCACTCGGTGGCGTTTATTCGGTAGAAGCCGTTGAGCCAGCTGAACGAGCCCGTATTGAAGCCCTCACATTAAAAACCGCGCGCGCTCTGGGCATCACCTGGGGCCCATACGCTGTGGGCGTGAAACAAGAAATGGAAGCGGATCTTTTTTCTGAACAAGCGGTGCTTTGTTCGGTGATTCCGGAAGCGTGCCGACTCTCGTTCAATATGCTGATCGAGAAAGGCATTCCACCAGAGCTCGCTTACTTTGAACTGTGGCATGAAGTCGGTTTGATCGTTCGTACCATGGTGGATAAAGGCCCTGAGGCTTTCTTCCATTTGATTTCTCCCAACGCTTTGATCGGCGCAGAGAAGGGTCGAAAGCTTCTGTGTGATGAACACTTCACGCGCAATATGAAGACGCTTCTCACCGACATCGAGTCCGGAGCGTTTGCCAAAGAAGCCGCCGGAGTAGATGTAGAAAAACTGCGAGCAGAAACTGTCGCGCGCTGGCAGCAAGACGCCTTCGGGCGCACCATCGAAAAGATGCAAAAGGATCGCCCATGAAAAAGCTCACCACTCGTGACATCCGCGCGCTCAAAGGCAAAAAAGCTCAGATGCTCACGTGCTATGATTTTCAAACCGCACAACTCTTGAATGAGACAGATGTGGACATGCTGCTCGTCGGTGATTCTGTCGGCAACGTGGTGCTGGGTTTTGATACCACTGTGCAAGTCACACCTGCGATGATGGCGCTGTTTGGTCAGGCCGTGCGTCGGGGTGCACCTCATAAATTCTTGATCATCGATATGCCCTTTGGAAGTTACGCGACTGTTGCTCAAGGTTTGCGCACGGGCACCAAGCTCATGCAAAGCTGCAACGCTGAAGCGGTGAAACTTGAAGGCGCCCACGATACTGAACTCAAAACCATTAAACGCCTCACAGAAGTGGGCGTGGCCGTGCAAGGCCATATTGGTCTCACACCCCAGTCGGTGCATCAGATGGGTGGGTACTTCACTCATGGAAAGAAATCTGATCGCGCGCAAGAGTTGCGTGATGAAGCTCGTCGTCTCCAAGACGCTGGCTGTTTCAGCATCGTGCTTGAATGCATCACTGATGAACTTTCAGCAGAGATCACTAAAGACCTAGAAATTCCCACCATTGGAATTGGTTCCGGCAACGGAGTCGACGGTCAAGTACTGGTGACCAACGATCTCCTCAAAATGGGCCAGCACACGCCACCCAAGTTTGTAAAACCCATCGCCAATCTTTACGATCTTCGCAAAGAGCTCATTGAGAAATATCTCAAGGAGAACCGGGCTTGAATCTTCTCACTCTCGACTTCGGCAATACTCACGCCCATGCTGCATTATTCAGAAGCGGCAAACAAGTTGAACTCGGTGTTCTGGCCGATGTAGAGGGCTGGCTGAAAAAATACGATCTCACCTTCGGTGATGTCTCAAGTGTGATCTCACAAGTTAAATCCTACACGACTGAAATGGAGCCGCTCTTGAAGCAGGGACTTCTTTGTGAGCGCATTCAAGATTATTGGAAAGGGCAGCGCTTTGCCGGCATGCCGGTGCACTATGCACTGAGCCTGGGTGAAGACCGCTTGATTCAAGCGTGGTGGGCCTTTAAAAATATTAAAGCGCCAGTTCTTGTTATTGATGCAGGAACTTTTTTTAAGATCGATGTGATCACGCCAGAAGGTTTCCAAGGCGGCCATATTTTGCCAGGCCTCAAACTTTTGGGCGAAGACTTGGCCCAAGGTGAACAACTTAAAACCGCGCAATTCACGGGCATTGAAAAAAACCTGCTCACCGGAGAGGCGCTCCCCCACACCACCGCCGACGCTCTTCAGTCGGGGGCGATTGCCTATGCTGCACTGATTCAGCGCCTACTTTTGCGCTGGGGAATCACCCAAATAGTGATTTCCGGTGGTGATTCCGAGCGTGTTGAGGCCTTTTTGCGCCCTCTCGCTCCTGAGCTCCCCTTCCAGCGACGCGCGGATTTGGTACACTGGGCCCTCCTAGATTGGTACCAACGGAATGTGATCGGATGAATATACTTCTCGGCATAACAGGCTCCATCGCTGCGTATAAGAGCGCGGACCTTGTCCGCGCATTAACTAAGCGGGGACATGCTGTGCGTGTGGTGCTCACCAAGGGCGCCCTTGAATTCGTTAAACCCGAACTCTTTCGTTACCTCGGTGCGGAAGCGGTTTTTCAACCCACGGATGATTTCAATTCACCCACACCTGGTGTGCCCCACGTTGATCTCGGTAAATGGGCGAACGTTTTAGCGATCGCTCCCTTGTCAGCCAACACACTCGCCAAACTTACCAATGGTCAGTGTGATGATTTCTTAAGTTCAATTTTTCTCGCGTGGAGACAAGATCGTCCCGTGCTGATGTTCCCGGCCATGAACACCATGATGTGGGAGCACGCTTTCACTCGTGAGAATGTCGCTAAGATCAACAAATTGCCTTACGCCCGCGTGGTAGATCCAGCCGCTGGTCTTCTCGCTTGTGGTGATGAAGGTGCGGGCAAGTTGATGGACGTGGATGCCATCGCGGATTTGATCAGTTTTTATAATCCACTGAAAATCCAAAACAAAAATGTGCTGATCACCACCGGTGCGACAGTCGCGCCGCTTGATCCCGTTCGTTTTATGACGAACCCTTCTTCAGGACTCACGGGACTTGAGATTGCGAAGGCCTATCTCGCTCAAGGTGCACAAGTGACCTTGCTCGCGGGTCATCCACTGCCAGCGGGTTTGAGTGCTCTCAAAGCTCATCCACGCTGCCGCGTGATTGCTACGCCGACAACTGAACTCATGCGCACGCAAGCGCTTGAAGCTGCCAAGAGCGCACACACCATTATCGCTGCCGCCGCTGTGGCCGATTTTGAATTCACCACCGCTGCTGGCAAAATGAAGAAAGACCAACTCACCCATCTGCCTGTGGTGAAAGCGGTGGATATTCTCGCTGAACTTTTAAAACAAAAGACAGCGGGCCAGAAGTTCGTATCGTTTGCTGCTGAGACGGACACCTCTGAGGCGATTTTCCGTGAGAAGTTCCAACGCAAGCCGGTTGATCTGATGATCGGCAATCGTGTGCACAGCGGACTCTTTGGCGATCAGGCCCGCGAAGGTTTTGCTGAAGGCCGCGGCACCTACTGGCTCGTGAATGCACAAACGACAACAGCTCCTCAGCAACTCAGCAAAGCAGAACTCGCTTCGATCATTGTCACGTGGGACGCGCAAGGGAGTCTGAACTGAAGATTCTGCGTACCACTCAAGAACTCCGCCAGTGGCGCCACGAGCGTGGCGAAGACGTCGGCTTCGTTCCCACCATGGGGAACCTCCACGCGGGCCATATGAGTCTCCTGGAGTCATCGCTGCAGGAACACGAATCGAGTGTGCTTTCGATTTTTGTGAATCCCACACAGTTCGGCGAGAAAGATGATTTCGCCCGCTACCCACGAACCCTCGACGCCGATGCGCAGCTCGCTCAGCAACTCTTAAATAAATACCCTCATCGCCAGTTGGTGATCTTCGCTCCGGCGAGCCCCGAAGAAATCTACCCTGAAGGCTTCTCGACCGTAGTGAGCGTTCCGAAACTCGACGGCTTCCTCGAAGGAAAGTTTCGTCCCGGCCACTTCGATGGAGTGGCGACGGTGGTTTATCTTTTGTTCCAACTCGTGAAACCCCGCGTGGCCTACTTCGGCCGCAAAGATTATCAACAGTACCGCGTGATCAAGCGCATGGCGCGGGATCTTGAGATGCCGGTTCGAGTGAAAGGCATGCCGATCATTCGTGACGAACACGGACTCGCCCTCTCCTCTCGCAACCAGTTCCTCAAACCCGAAGAACGCAAAGCTGCGCTCCACTTGATCCACACACTGGAAGAAGCCCGGCGCCGGCTTGGCGGCGAAGCTCGCAACGTTCCAGCCACCAGAGAGTGGATGGAGCAGCAACTCTCGCAGGACGCCCGCTGGCAATACCTCGAGATTCGCGAAGCTCGCACGCTCTCAGAAACAATTCACGCTAAAAACAAAGTCGTCTTCTTGGGTCTCTTGAAGCTCGGCACTGTCCGCCTATTGGACAATCTGGAAATGACACTACAATGAAAGTCGAAGAAGAATACAAAATCCCCCTAGGCCAAAAAGCCGGCCTCGTTTCTCTTGTTTGTGACAAGTTTGAATCCCACGCCACTCTTCCACTGATGCAGGCCTCTCTTCGCGAGTTGCGCGAACTGTTGCGCACCCTGGGTCTT
>JBEIPE010000038.1:0-13232 GCA_040377215.1 Halobacteriovoraceae bacterium | reverse complement strand
CAAAAATTCCCGCGGTGTTCGGGTTTGTCACCATGATGCCGGCGATTTTCGCGCCATCGGTGGCGAGGATTTCTTTGAGCTGCTCGATGTTCATTTCACCGTTCGGAAGAGCTTCAATGAGACGAGTCTCGTAGCCTGCCATGGTGGCGCTCGCCGGATTGGTTCCGTGAGCTGAACGAGGAATGATCACTGTTGTACGCGTATCACCTTCGCCGCGCGAGCGGTGGTAGGCCTGGAACATCTTAAGACCCACGAGCTCACCTTGAGCGCCCGCGAGAGGTTGCGTGGTCACGGCCGCAAGACCAGTGATCGCTTTAAACATCTCTTGGATTTCCCAGAGGACTTCCAGTGAGCCTTGCACGTCGGCCAGTGGCGCTTCAGGATGCACATCTGTGAAGCCAGGAAGAGAAGCCGCGTAGTCATTGATGTACGGGTTGTACTTCATGGTGCATGAACCCAGTGGGTAGATGCCATCATCCGGGCTCAAGTTCTGTGAGCCGAGTTTGTTGTAGTAGGAAACGATATCATCGGCCGCTAGTTTCGGGATTTCTGGGCTGTCGGTGCGGCGATCGCTCATCGGTACGGCCGCAACAGTTTGAGCTGCAGCAGTCGCGCCGAATTTGGCGTGGAAGAATTTCACCAGCTGCTGGATTTGCGCATCGGTTTGCACATCAGAGACGGCGAGCAACAATAGATTTTCGCCGGTGATGGAGTTAAAGCGAGTTGAGATGTCCACACCTGCATGAATGCCCGCAGCACGTGCTTCGGCGAGAACCAAGGCGGTAGCGACAGGGAGCTTCAAGGTGACTTCGTTCCACACAGGTGTCTGTGGGAATCTCAAGGTCACGCCCGCACACTTGGTGAGTTCGCTGACAAGTTTACGGATGCCGTCATGACCAGCTTTGGCGGCATGAGCAAAACCCTCATCACCGCGAGCAAGAATGCACGCACCGGCGAGAGAGGCCACGAAGCTTTGGTTTGAGCAGATATTCGAGGTCGCTTTCTCGCGGCGGATATGTTGCTCGCGAGTTGAAAGGATGAGCGCTTTGCACTCACGGCCTTTGCTATCAAGCGCCTTACCCACGTAACGGCCGGCGGTTGAGCGGATCGAGTTTTTATCTTGCTCGGTGTAGCGGATGGCAAAAATTCCAAGGCCAGGCCCACCGAAGTTAGGACCGAGGGCCAAGTGCTGGCCTTCAGCCACCAACATGTCAGCGCCTTTCTTACCAAAGGCGACCGGCGGCTTAAGGCCGTTAGGCCCCAAGAGCATCGGATCAATGATGGCAATAGACTTCACGCCGCTCTCAGCGCAGAGATCAGTCAGAGCATCGACGTTTTCAAGATTGCCGAAAGTGTTCAACTGCGGGAACGCAACACAAGCGATGCCGGTGCTGGTTGAGAGAATATTTTTTAACTGCGTAAGGCTCGTGAGGCCCGTCGCTGGATCAATCGGCACACGACGAATGGTGAGGCCGGTTTCGCGGGCGTGAGTTTCGAGAACTTCGAGATCGCCCGGGTACATGGCTTCAGACACCAACGCCGTCGTTGAATTCTTCACGATACGTTGGGCACATAGAAGTGCTTCGTACAAGCATGTTGAGCGCTCGTACAACGAAGCGTTCACAGCTTCAAAGCCTGTGAGCTGAGAAATCAAAGATTGGTAAATCCACAAAGTTTGCAAGGTGCCTTGTGAGCGTTCCGGCTGGTACGGCGTATAGGCGGTGGTCAAACCACGGATGCTACAAATCGCACCGACGATATCTTGCACTTTATAGTGAGGGAGACCGTCGCCGATAAAACTCGGGCGTGGATTATTTTTTGCTGCAAGCGCGTTCACGTGCTCAACCAATTCTTGGTAACCCATCGCTCGAGGCATATTGAGCGGGCCCTTAAATTTATGATCAGCGGCGATGTGAGAGTAAAGTTCCTCGAGGGTATTGAGCCCTAAGGTTTTCAGCATGCTTTGGATATCAGCATCGCTGGCGCCGATGTAGTAAGGGTGCGTCTCGCGCTGGAGAGATTCAGGGCGATAGTTCAGTGGCATAACGGCCATGGAAGTTCCTTGGTAAATGGGCTAAAACCAGTCTACAGAGGGTGTCAGATTGCAGCGCCAGTTTAATGCTTCTGTAGACCTTTTGTTAAGGACTTCTCTTGAGTGTTGATTCGATCGAACAAGCTTTATTGGGCCGTTTGCAGTCTATGGGATTGCAGGATGTCCTCCGTCAAACTCCCGACGGTTGGCAGTTGATCTCGCCCGATGAAGGGGAGCGTCCTGTCGTCTTGGATTTAGAGAAAGAGTTTCTACAATGGAAGCGCACGCTGACTTCCTTTCGCGATCAGCCGCTCTACCGTGCTCTGGGAGTTAAAGGAACAGAACTGCCTTTTGTCTTGGATGCAACGTGTGGTTTAGCAGGGGATAGCTTGCAGCTGCTCGCCTACGGCTGTCGCGTCCACTCTTGGGAGCGCCATCCGGTGCCGGCCTTGATGCTTTTGCGGGCCCATTCTGCTTGGCAGCATGCAGTTAAAGAGCGTTGGAGTTTGGATCTCGTCGACTTCAGCATTCCCTCGGATGTTCAGATTCTTTACTTCGATCCTATGTATAGCGAAGTCTCAAAAAAGGCCCTGCCGCGCAAAGAGATGCGGATATTCCGAGAGGTTGTGGGACAGGACACGGATGCAGTTGAAGTCGCTGAGAGGCTGCGTGCGCAAAAGAAACGTCTCATCATCAAGCGCCCGCCAAAATCCAGCGAACTCTTGCCAGGTGTGTCCTTCGCACAAGAAGGCAAGGCCGTGCGCTTCGACGTGTACTTGCCCTGATTCTTCTTTTAAAATGTCGCACGCGCATCTCTAGGGAGTGATCATGAAAAAATATGACGTCTACGGCATCGGTAACGCTTTGGTGGATATGGAGTTCGAAGTCACGGACGCCTTTTTCCAAGAGCACACTATTGATAAAGGTCGCATGACCTTGGTGGAAGAAGATCGCCAAGACTATTTGCTGAAGGCCCTCGGCCAATCCATGCTCAAGCGCCAGTGTGGCGGCAGCGCTGCCAACACCGTGATCGCCGTGGCCCAGATGGGCGGAAAAACTTTTTACTCATGCAAAGTCGCCAACGATTCGACGGGCGATTTTTACGCAGAAGACCTGAAAGAGTCGGGCGTGACATCGAACCTCGCTGACAAGCGTCCACCAGGCACCACTGGCAAATGCTTGGTGATGGTGACGAAAGACGCTGAACGTACCATGAATACTTTTTTGGGAATCACTTCAACGTTCTCTGAAGCAGAATTGGTTGAGAGTTCATTGAAAGACTCGCAATACCTTTATATCGAAGGCTATTTGGTCGCTTCGCCAACCGGACAAAAAGCGGCGATCACGGCTCGTGAACTCGCCGAGAAAAACGGCGTGAAAACCGCTCTCACATTCTCTGATCCAGCGATGGTTCAATTCTTCGGTGATGGAATGAAAAATATGATCGGCCCGAAAGGTGTTGATCTTCTCTTCAGCAACGAAGCCGAAGCGTGCTCATTTGCCGGCACCACTGATCTCAAGGTCGCTCGTGAGGCCTTGAAGAAAGTCGCGAAAACCTTCGTGATCACTCGTGGTGAGAACGGAGCCCTTATTTTTGATGGTACGACATTTATCGATATTGAGGCTTTCCCGGTGAAAGCGATTGATAGCAATGGTGCAGGCGATATGTTCGCAGGCGCTTTCTTGTATGGCATCACTCACGGTCATACATATGCCGGTGCTGGCAAGCTTGCTTCTGCCGCGGCATCGAAAGTTGTGTCTCAGTATGGCCCACGCTTGAAGTGGCACCAGACACAAGAAGTTCTTCACCAAATTTTCCCACAACGCTAAGAGGCGCTCATGTTACAAAACTTCACTTCAGTAAAAACTCTTTTGACTACCGCTCCTGTGGAGCAAACCCATACGGTGAAAGGCTGGATTAAAAGTCTGCGCAGCGGAAAGAAATTTTCTTTCCTCGTGTTGAACGATGGTTCATGCCAGAAAGATCTCCAGGTGGTGGTCGACCTCGCGTTGCCGAACTACGAAGAGATCACCAAGCTCGGCTTGCACAGCTCGGTGGAAATCACCGGTCTGGTGGTGGCGAGCCAAGGGAAAGGTCAATCCGTTGAGATGCAGGCGAAAAGCATCACGGTGATCGGGACTGTGCCGGAAGATTATCCTCTTCAGAAAAAAGAAACCTCGCTTGAATTCTTGCGCGAGCAAGCGCACTTGCGTGGCCGCACGCAGCTCTTCAGCGCGGTCTTCCGCATTCGTCACGTGTTGGCAAAGGCCACTCACGATTTCTTCGATGGCCGTGGTTACTACTATCTCCACACGCCGATCATCACTTCAAGCGATGGTGAAGGCGCTGGCGAGATGTTCCGCGTGTCGACGTTCCCCGTGAACGGCGCGCCTCAAGTGGCCGGCAAAACAGATTTCTCAAAAGACTACTTCGCGCGCGAGACATTCTTAAACGTAACGGGTCAGCTGGAAGGGGAGTGCTACGCTCTTGCTCTCGGCAAAATCTATACTTTCGGTCCAACCTTTCGTGCAGAGAACTCGAACACCGCTCGTCACTTGTCTGAGTTCTGGATGATCGAGCCGGAAGTCGCCTTTGCAGATCTTGATGATGTCGCCGATCTTGGACGTGACTACATTCAGTTCATGATCAAAGCCGCCATGGAGAAATGCCCGGATGAGCTCGCTCTCCTTTCTCAAAGAAATGATCCGGCGTTGCTCGAGACGCTCACGCACGTGGCCTCTTCGCCATTTGCCCGTGTGACTTATACTGAAGCCGTGGAGATTTTGCAGAAGGCCCAAGGCGCTGGTCATAAGTTTGAATTCGCTGCACCAGAATGGGGCGGCGACCTTGCCACGGAACATGAACGCTACCTGTGCGAGATTCATTACAAAAAGCCGACCATCGTGACGGATTACCCGAAGGGAATTAAGGCCTTCTATATGAAGCAGAATCCCGACGGCAAAACTGTGCGCTGCATGGACATCTTGGTTCCTGGTGTGGGTGAAATCATCGGTGGCAGCCAGCGTGAAGACGATCACGGCAAACTCGAAACTCGCATGAAAGAGATGCACCTCAAGCCAGAAGACTACTGGTGGTACATGGATCTGCGTCGTTTTGGCAGTGTGCCACACGCAGGATTCGGCCTTGGGTTCGAGCGCGCTGTGATGTACATCACTGGAATGACGAATATCAGAGATGTCATACCCTTCCCAAGAACGCCGAGAAACGCTGAGTTTTAAATGACTTAGCGCAGAGTAAGGTTTTTTGAGTGGAACAGTCGGGATATGTTGCCTAGTCTGACCTTCCTCTACAAAAGGAAGTTTATGAAGCATCTCAGCATTGTTTTGATGGGTTTATTCATTATCAGCTGCGGAAAAAATTCTAGCGGCGATAGCAGCAGTAGCAATAGATTCAGAGATCCTGTTGTTTCAGAAAACGGCGCGACACAAGACCTCCAGCGTTTGATCGATAAATACCGCCGGGCCGCGCGTTCTCCGCGTTTGATTCGTGCAGCGATCATCGACAACGAAGCCGACATCCACGCCCAAGACATGAGCGATGGCCGCACTCCTTACGGACACTTCGGTTCACAAGAACGCTGTATGCGTGCTCGCCGCAATATCGGCGGAGGCAATGCGTGCACTGAGATGGTGGCCCGTGACCAGTACAACGCTGAGGCCGCTTTCAATAGCTGGATCAGCATGCCCGGCACCCGCGCTCGTTTGCTCGACCCACGTTTTAATTACGTCGGCATCGGTGTAGCGAACGATCGTTTCAATCGTGTGTACTGGACTTTGATCTTGCTCCAGCAGTGATCAGCTGGCGAAAAATCCCTAAGCATCTTCTCTTCAAAGCTATTAATGTGTGGCCCCCATTTTTGGGGGCCGGCATTCGGCTCACGAAGCTCGACCCTGATTTCAGATTCATTCGTGTCGAGATGCCTCTCAGCAAGCTGAATACCAATTACGTCGGTGTGCATTTTGGCGGTTCGCTCTATAGCATGACCGATCCTTGGTACATGCTGATGCTCATTGAGATTTTGGGCCGTGATTATGTGGTGTGGGACAAGGCCGCCAGCATTCGCTTTCGCAAACCAGGGAAGGGGCGCGTGTGGGCGGAATTCAAGATTGAAGATGAGCTGGTGGAATCCATCAAGGCCGACGTGGCCCTCCATGGAAAAACGGAACGTGTTTTACCCGTGGAAGTTAAAAACAGCGATGGGGTTACCATCGCCGAAGTCTCTAAGACCGTTTGGATATCCCGACGAAAAGAGTAGCCCTTTCTCGGCTCAGGTCTTCGCAGAAGTCTTACGATAAGACTGCGATGATCAAAGCCGTCGGCTTCGCCCTCATATTCGCCTTTGTGTTTAGCTTTCAAGCGAAGGCTCAGCCATGCTTTGGTGAAAGTCAGTGTGCCTCTCAGCTCGTGAGAGTTGAAGTGGCGAACAACATTCTTTCGTCGCAAACCAGCAGCTCTTCGTTGCCCTTCCTCTTACCTGTTCTCGAGACCGCGGTGAACACGTCGTTCTTCGACGAACTTATTGAGAGACCCTATGCGCTCTCTGCGCTGGGTATGCCACACTCACGAGAGGTGTGTCAGCGAGAGAAAGACGAAGGGGATCCACGCTACGCGGCCATCGATTGTAGCGTTCAGGGACTCTGTGGTAATCGCACGCTTGATCCATTTGTGCGGGAACAGTTATGCTTCAAACTCCCATGCACGATGCTCGAGGGGAATCTCCAGGTCGGTGGTTGTGGAACGCTGGAGTCAATCTACCCAACCGGTATTAATTTTCCTGGGCCATTGCAGATTCAAAAGCTGGCGACCACACCGAAGTCGGTCACTATCGAGAAGGAGCGCCTGAAGATGTGCTTCATGGTCAACGAGCTCGCGCTCACCATGTCGACGGCGATCCAATTGGACACGGCGGGATCACAGCTCAGCGATCGAGAACTTGTCCTCAGCAATATCCAACCCGCGCTCGACCGGCCTCGGGAAGTTTGCCTGAGTGCACGCGTGAATTTTTCTGGAACGCAACCGCTGAGTGATGTGCGCTTTGAAGTGGCCGACGGGCCGATCATTTCCGATGGCATGTTGAGAGACATGGCGAGCAAAGTGCAGATTCAGGGGCTCGGCGGATACGCGGCCGGAGACATTCAGGCAATTCAAGGGGAAGTGCTTCCCGCACTCTTTCAGCCGATGCGCAGTTCGATCGAAGAAGCGTTGAAGAAGAGTCTCTCGGACGTGCTGGCCACGCAGGTGCGCACCAGCGTCGAGCAACTAAGAAACCAAGCCAGCGCAGGACGATCGCTGCGAGTGAGCGCAGGACAGGTCATGAGTGAGATGAGCCTTGCCAATGTGCGAGCGCTGGATCCGGTGGCGGTGTATGAGTGTGCGCTGATTCAAAAAATGGGGAAACGCATCCCGGCGGATCACAGTTGCATCGGGCTCGATAAGCCGGATCTCACGGAAGGCGGTATCACGCCGGACACGCAGCTCAGTTTATTCTATGCCAAGAATGACGTGAGAAATGCGATCTTGCAGATCGGTCAAACTACCACGAACGTGACCTCGGAGAGCATCCGCCTTCGCCTCGCTCGCATAAGGGACCAGCTGGCGACTTTGCCGGGACCTGATTGGGACGTGGAGGACACAGAAGAAATGATGAACGCCATCAGCGAGGCGCAGCTCGCGGCGAATCTTCCCGACTTCGTGGAGCTACAGGCCAATCTTGGAAATTCTATGACAGGAGTGGGGCTCTCGTTGCCGGATGTGTGTGATGCCAACTCACCATCGACCCACGAAGGACGCTCGATTCCCAACTGTCCGATCCAGGTTTACACCGACCTCAACGACATGAACGCTCTGTTGCGCAGAATGTGGGAGAACGGTCAGATGTGTGAGTCAGGGCGCGGACCTTTTGTTCCTGAGCGCAACAGCGCGGGGCAGCCGGTGTTTTACCCGAGTGGCATGGCCAAGGGCACGGGTTGTTACCTTAATATGTCTGGTTTGGGGTGCTACCTGAAAGAGCCGCCACAATTACGCTACATCACTGCCACTAAACGTTACGCTACGTCGGTGAAAGTTGAGAGCTGCTTTCATAACGGGTTTTTAGGTATTGGAAAGTTCGGCGGTGACTTGACCATTAATTTTGACTTCAAGGCGAAGGCCTGCCACAACGGTGACTTCTGCGTGGACTCACCGAACGTGAATTGGAAGGTGGTGCCAGGCACGGCCCGCTTCGCTCTACAGAACGGAGCGGCCTTCAATGGCACGGTCACGAACGCTCTCAATAAGGGCATCACGCAAGGCCTCGGACAGACCATTCGTCTTCCGCTTGCGTCGGCCACAGGTGTGTTGGGAGAAGTTCCGTTGAAATCAGAGGGCCGAGTCGATACAGGCGCCGGTTTCTTCGGCGCCTGCCTCAAGCCCGATACTAACTAGGTTTCTTATCCACGAGTGCTGCAATCACCAAGTCACCGCTGACATTCAAAGTCGTGCGGCACATATCCAAGAAACGATCCACGCCGAGAATCAGCGCAATACCTTCAGCTGGAATACCCACTGAGTTCATGATGATCATGATGAGTGGCAAAGAGCCGCCGGGAACACCCGCGGTACCGATACCGGCGATGATACACATCAAGACAACTTGCAACTGCTGGCCCATGGAGAGATCAACTTGAAACACTTGCGCCAAGAAGAGCACGGTTACACCTTCAAAGAGGGCCGTCCCGTTTTGGTTGGCGGTGGCACCCACCGTGAGTACGAAGCGTGAGATCGAAGGCGTGAGCCCGAGCTTAGTTTCGGCCACTTCAATAGACTTCGGCAGAGTGGCGTTGGATGAGCTGGTCGAGAATGCGTAGAGGTAAACGTCTTGGCACTTACGGAAGAAGTCCCACGGATTACGTTTCGCGAACACTTTCAAGAGAATCGAGTACACCACGAACTGTTGCAGCAAGAGACCTACAACGACGGTCGCTGCGAAGTAGATGAGTGATTCAAAAATTGAAAGACCGAACTTAAAAGCAGTCTGGAATACGATGGCGAAAACCGCGTAAGGTGCGAGCTTCATGGCGACTTCAACGATCTTGAGGGACGCTTGGAAAATCTCGTCAAAGATTCCCATGATCAAGAGTGGGTGATCGCCTTCGCGGCCTTTGCGGTACAAATGAAACGCAAAACCGAAGAACAAAGCGCAGAACATGAGTGCGAGCATTTCGCCATCAAGTGCGCGAACGGCCGCGTCGAGTGGGTTCTTTGGAATCACTTCTACCATCGCCTGGGCAAAGCTCTTAGCGTTGCCGGCGTTGGCGCTGATGGTGTCAACGTTGGCCTTGGCCGTTTCAAAGACTGAGCGGTCCACGTTGAAGCCATCTCCTGGGCGCAAACCATTCACAAGGCTGATACCGATGATGACTGAAGCGGTGGATGCGATGATGGTATAGAAGAGAGTCATGCCGGCGACTTTGCCGACGCCTTGGTTGCTGGCGAGGTCATAGACACCCAAAACGAGTGCAGAGAACACCATGGGAACCACAATCATAAACAAGAGGCGGAGGAAGATTTGTCCGACAGGAAAGATCAGGTTCTGATTGATGGTCTGTAGCCAGCTGATATCTTGATAGTTGTGAGCAAAGGTACCGGCCACAATGCCAAGACCGAGCCCTAGAAGTAACTTCCAGTGATTTTTCATGAGATATCCTCCGTGTATATAAACATGCTAACCCGCTTACCGATAAGATTCCATGCGTCTTTTTCTATTAATTACGTGTTTGGTTTTCTTTGGCTGCGGTAAAGATGAGGACGTGCGCAGTTCGCGCTATATCAACAAGCACGAGACCACAAAAAACTACTTCACGGCTTCAACCAAACTCACAGTGGAAGTGGCCTACGAGTCGGGGCAAAAGCCCTATGCTGATGGCAGCACCATTGGTGCGGGTGTTCCTATTTGGCAGATCCTAGATGAAAACCTCAATGCGCTTTACCAGGGGCGCACGCAGATGCCCGTGATCGTGGTCCCAAAAACCCACGCAGAGATGAAGGAGTTGCCAGTTCAAGGTAAGACCAGCTGGACCCCAGAAGATATTTTGAAGCTCTCGGAGAAATATCGTACCGGTCGATCTTCAGCGACTGAAACCTATTTCTGGGTGGTATTTCTAGATGGCGTCTTCAATGATGGTAAGACTGATCAGCCTTCAACGATTGGTGTTTCTTTGGGAGGAACGACAGTGGTGGCGATCTTTAAAGAAGTTGTGAGGCAGACGGGCAGTGGCGTTGCCGGATTCGTTCCTCTCTACGTCGAGCAAGCGACGCTCGTGCACGAAATCGGCCACGCATTAGGTCTTGTGGATAATGGATTACCTATGAAAGAAGCGCACAAGGATACCGAAGGCCATGGGGCCCATTGCAACAACGATAAGTGCGTGATGTATTGGCTCAATGAAGGACGCTCGGACCTCATACAGTTCGCGATTCGCATGAATCAAACAGGCAACGTGGTGATGTTCGATACGAAGTGCTTGAATGATGCTCGTCAGTATTAGCGCGTTTTCTTTTTAAATATCAAACAATCTTGATCCTGCAGCAAGACTTCATGTTCAGTCGAAGTGTTGAGTTGCTCCATCATTTTATATGCGGGGCCATGCTTTAATCGCGTGGGATCTGCCAGGGCCACGAAGTCGGCGTGGTTGATGTTGCGCAGGTTAGGGTCGATCACCTGAAGCGAATCACTGAAATTTCTAAAACTAAAATCTTTCATGACCTGTTGATACTTAACGACCTGAGTGAAGGTGGTCGGGAGCAAGAGCCATTGACCCACTGGATTGAGTGAACGGATTTTTTGAGCACAGGCCTGATGCGTTCTTGCTTGTGTCATGGCGGAGTCATTCTCATGATGATTGATTTTAAACTGAGCGAGATAGAGATTGCGCGCCAGTAAAACACAGGCCAGAAGACTCAACACCTGCTTGGTCCATGGCCCGGCATTCCAAAAGTGCCCAACGGCAAAGAGAAAAACTGAGCAGAGGGCCAAGGCCTGGTAACGAGGTTGGCTCGCCGTAATAAAGCTCAGCCCTATCAGCGTAACCAAGGTGATGATTGGCAGAAAGGCAAATTTGGTGCGTAAACGGAAGCGAACCTGCGCGAGTAAAATAAACAGCAGCAGAAGAAACCACCACGAGTCGAGATAAACGACCTTGAAGAGCTGAAGCAAAGTTGAGCTGAAAAATGACCACTCAAAAATAAAACCCAAAGAGTAGTAGACCGGCATGAGATGGCCACTGATGAGTTTTAGATAAACAAACCAGGCCAGCTGCAAACCAAGAAGCAGGGATGAGAGCTTCAGAAAAGACCGCTCAAAGACGAGTGTGTGCAGCCAAAAAACGGCGAATAGAATAAGGGCCGTCTCGCGGGTCAGAATCATCGCAAGGCCAAAGGCCAACATCCAGGCCTGACGTTTTTTAACGCAAGCGAGCAGGAAAAAAAGCGCAAGAGTGGTCAATAAACTATCTGGCAGCAAGAGGTTGGCATTTTCCCAGTAATTAAAATGACCGACAAAGAAGAGCAGGAGAACAAGCGCGCCCCAGCGGCCCACGATTCTGAGCCCAATGAAATAGAGAGGAAAAAGCCCAATGGCCGTGAGTATAACCGAGGCCAAGCGAAGGGTGGTGAGGGTGGCCGGAAAGAGCGATAGAATGAGCGCATGGAGAGTGCTGTAGAGAGGCGGATGGCCGAAAAAATACTCTGGGCGATAAGCGAGAACACGGCCCCATTGGCCATCAAGAAGAGCGATGGTTGGAAGGAAATAGGGAGCGATCTCATCTTTGAAAAGCGGCGTCTGGTAGCTGCCGAGGTAATAAAGCAAAGTGAAAATAAAGAAGATCAGTGGAGGAAGAAATCTCAAGGAGTGACCCGCCTTGAAATGAAGCACCCGATAGCTTCGTGTTGTCCCATCACTCGCTCAAATCGTTTGTCGGACCAGACTCGTTCTAGAAAAACTTCGGACTCGGCATGACGAGGATGATGTTCACGTCTGAGATAGACAAATAAGTCAAAATCACTGTTCCTTTTCAAAACGGCCCGCGGGAAGAGTGTTTTGAGTTTTAAATCCGACTCCTGCCATTGCATGGAAGAGAGCGTTTTATGGTGATTTGCGATTTTGATAACATCATGGGGGATGGCCACACCAGTGACCGCTATTGGATTGAGCGAGGCAAGATAACCTGCACATTGATAGAGCCTGGTGGCCTCTGAGCGATCTGTGCTGAGACGAAAGTTGTTGGCCTGTCTCACTCCGAGCCAGGTATTACGGACAAAGACGATCGCTAGTAGAACCACAAGAAAGGTTTGGGTTGAAGGAGTGGGTCGGCAAATCGCAACAAAGTAGAGTCCCAGTGAAGTGATGGCGAAGTACTGGTAGTGACTGTAGCTGGCCGTGACAAAACTTAATGCGATGAGACTGCACAAAGGGATGATCAACAAGAAGGCACAGTCACGCCAAAGGCGTGTTTGTTTAGAGCGCAGATCAAAGTAAAACATCTGGCCCATGACCAGAAGCAGTAAGTACCACCACGAGTCGAGATAGATGCGTTTCACCAGGTCGGTAAAGGTGGCCGAGACAAAGTTCCAGTCAAGGATGAACCCTTCCGGATAATAGATCGGTGTGGCCGATCCTTGTGTGAGCCAAAGAGACACAAACCACAGGCATTGAAGCGCAAAGAGCGATAGACCGATCTTGAGTTTCTGAGTGGATTTGCTAGCTGAGTAATCGATGAGACCCTGCACCGAAAGTGCAAAGAAAACAATGAGGCTGCTTTCTCGTGTGAGAATCATACACAAACCAAAGACGATACTAAGAATGGTCTTTTCTTTTAAAATCGCCCAAACAAAAAGAACAAAGAGAAGTGTGAAGAATGTATCGGCAAGAAAGAGGTTGCCCAACTGAAGAAAAAGAAAATGAGAGATGAAAACAAGCACTGCAAGCTGGCCCCAGCGCTGTGAGCGCAATGAGCCAATTTGAAAAACAGTGAAGAGAGTCAGAATCGTGTAAAGAACAGCGCAGAACCGCAGGGTGACGATGCTCGCTGGGAGTACGCTGAGGATGGCGGCGTGGAGGACGTAATAAAGCGGCGGATGACCAAAAAAATGGGCGGGCGTAAAATTCCAAGGCAGCAGGTATTCCCAGTGGGCGGCAAGTTT
>JBEIPE010000383.1:0-2393 GCA_040377215.1 Halobacteriovoraceae bacterium | reverse complement strand
TCATCTTTGGTGAAAGAAGTCTGGCAGCACGGCGGAGATATTTCTGCGTTTGTGCCACCGCTGATTCTTGATGAGTTGAAGAAGATCAAAGGGAATTGAATCCATGTTGCTCAGTTCACGCGTTAAAGGCGTTGCCGATAGTATTACCCAGCAGCTCAATGAAAAAGCCCAGCTTCTCGCTGAAGAAGGGCAGGTCATTTACAATTTGTCCGCGGGTCAATTGCCGATCAAGCCCCCGCAAGAGTTCATTGAAAAAATTCAACAGCAATTGAATTTCCTGAAGAGCTATCAGTACTCACCGGTGAATGGCATTCCCGAGCTAAGAAAAAAAATCCTGCACCATCATGGTGCCAATCGCCAGGTAAAAACCGAAGGCCTTGAAGCGGTTTTCTCCAACGGTTCGAAGCAGTCGATCTACATCGCTCTAGGAGCGGTGATTGATCCAGGTGATGAAGTGATTTTGCTCGCTCCTTACTGGGTCAGCTATCCCGAAATGGTAAAGTTTTGGGGAGGCGTGCCGGTCACTGTGAAGAGCACGGCCTTTGATGGTTTTAGTCCTGCACTAGAGGATATCGCAAAGATTATTACGCCAAGAACGAAAGCGATTATTGTGAATAGTCCGAACAATCCTGCAGGCGTTCACTACCCGGAAAAATGGATGCGCGCGTTTGCTGATCTCATGAAAGAGCATCCGCACATGTGGATTTTGTCAGACGAGGTTTACAGCGATCTGACTTATTTTGATCCTGCTCCGACTTATTTTTATCAGCACTCACCAGAGTTAGTTGAGCGCACCATGGTCTTCGGTGCGATCTCTAAATCATTGGCGTCGACCGGACTTCGTTTGGGGTGGACGATCGCTCCCAAGAGCGCAACGGTGGCGATGGGACGTATTCAAGGCCAGGCGACTTCTGGTCCATCGGCATTGATTCAACGGGCCTTGTTGGATTTTGATCTGCAAAGTTTGGGTAAATTTTTAGAGCCGGTGAAAGTTCATCTGCGCCGATCTTCCAATCATGTCCGTGAGAAGTTGAAGGCCAGTGACTTAGGTCAGCTCTGGTATCAATCTCATTCTGCTTTTTACTTCATGCTCGATTTCTCACGCACCCCGATGTTTGCTCGCTTTGCTGGTGAGCATCCTGAGAAAGATTATTCCAAGGAAATTTGTCAGGAACTCCTTGAGAAACACGGAGTAGCCCTCGTACCTGGGGCGGATTTTGGTTTGCCTAATTCCGCTAGGATGAGCCTCACGATGGAAGAAGTTCCCTTTCAAGAGGCCCTGCAAAGGCTTTGTCACTTCCTCAACGCGCCCTGAAGGGCAGATTTCTCCCGGATAGGGTGAGATTGCCGAGGGGCCTACAATAAGAGCTGGAGTAGATCCATGCTCAAAGCTCTGACATTCCGCCTAGCTACGTTGATATTGCTGCTGATCGCGGTTTCATGTTCAGCGTCCAAAGAAGAGAAGTTGGTGGATGCCATCGATACAGCGCTTTACCATCTTTCACAAAACGATCCTGAGTGCCAAAAAGCGATCGATGTTTTGGAAGACATTAGCGGTGCCGGCAGTAATCCACGTTATATGCAAACACTGGCCTCCGCGTACGCTTGCCGTGGTGGCTTCAGCGAGTTGGATTTTTTTGATGAAGTCGACACCATCGACTCAAATAACTTTTTGGCGTCACTTGCTCAACTGACAACGTCAGCACAAAACGAAGCGGACAGTGACGATTTCAACGATTTGCAAACGGCCATTGATCTCATTCTTTACAGCGGCGGACGTACGTCGCCTTCTGCTCTAGGAACCATTGATAAATACGGCACTCGTCACGGCACCAATCTAAATTTGCAAGCGGCCTACATGATCATCGTTCAGCTCGGACGCTACGTGCGCTGGTACGGCAACACCGATGCGGCGGGTGTGAAGGGTGGAGGCGCGCAAGGTAATACATGTTTCTTTGATTACGATTCAAACGGAGTTCCGACTCCGTTGTCTGTAGCGACCAGCCACGGCGGTGGTAATGCATGTACCGGCGCAGGACAGGGAAGTGATTCATTGGATTATGCAGGTGTAACGACTGCGTTGGCGCAGACGCGTATGTGTAAGGGGATCATGTTGGTGAACAATCTCTTGGATATCCTCGAGAACACCACGCTTTCTAACAATGATGCTTTGGGTGATATCCGCGAAGTCTACGATGATATTCAGCCTTATATCACCGCAGCAGCGTTGCTTGATCCCGGCATGCCTGATTTGATCGAAACACTGGCGCAAGTGGATTGCGAGACCATCGCGGGAACTAGTGATCGCACGATTCAACTTTATTTGGCCTCTCTCTTTGAGGGAGGATTGCCCTGAGGTTGCTTCTTTTCGCTCTCCTCATTACGTTGCATGC
>JBEIPE010000300.1:0-3522 GCA_040377215.1 Halobacteriovoraceae bacterium | reverse complement strand
CGGGCATGGTCTTCTTGCGCGAAAGCAAATTGGAGGGGGACAAAAAGCAGCAGCCAGGTCAAAATCTTCATGAAGATTCCCTTTTAGGGTTAACGCATGAGCACAGGTAAACGTGACATTCCTCGCAAAATTATATGCCTGACCGAGGAGTCAGTCGAGACACTCGCCCTCTTAGGCAGGCTTGATTTAGTCGCCGGGGTGTCGATTTTCGTCAAACGCCCTGCTGAGGCGCAAAACATCCCTAAAGTGTCGGCCTTCACGAGCTCCAAAATCGACACGATCGTCGACATGAAGCCTGATTTAGTCTTGGGTTTCTCGGATATTCAAAAAGACATCGCTCGTGACCTCATTGGCGCAGGAATCAACGTCTGGATCGCCAATCATCGCACTCTGCAAGAGACGCTGGATTACGTCCTCTTGCTCGGTCGCTTAGTAGGTGAGGAAGCCAAAGCTCAGGCCTTGGTGAGTGGCTGGGAACAAAAGTTAGACGAGACACGCCAAAAAACCAGTCTCTGGTCCTATCGTCCCAAAGTCTATTTTGAAGAATGGGATGAGCCGCAAATCAGCGCCATCCGTTGGGTGAGTGAACTCATTCAAGCGGCCGGTGGCGAGGATATTTTTGCTGAACGCTCCATCAATAAGTTAGCCCAAGGACGATTTTGTTCGCCCGCAGAGGTTGTCAAATCGGAACCCGATATTATCTTCGGTTGTTGGTGTGGCAAACGCGTGAAGCTCGAGAGCTTCGCCCAAAGACCTGGCTGGAATTCCATCCCGGCGATTAGGGCCAACGAAGTCCACGAACTTGAGCCCGAAATATTTTTACAGCCAGGCCCGGCACTTTTTGTGGATGGCCTGTCGCAGATGGTTCAACATTTAGAAAGGGTGAGTAAGAGATCATGAAAACGATTTTTTGTTTGTTCCTTATTTTTTGTTCTACCTTGGCGTTCGCGCAAAAAATGTCGCCCGAAGAATACGCACGTAAGCGAGCCGAGTTCGATCGCAAATTGCGTGAGCGTATTTTTAGTCAGGCCAATGCTGATTCTGATCGTTGGGTGCAGGAAATGGAAAGTGCCATGGAAGAACTCATGCGCGATTCCATGCGCGACATCGATACGCTCAGACGTGAGAGCGACACTTTGGGCTTAGGGGCCCGTGGTGGCGTTCAGCTCGCTTGGTCTGAAGGCAAAGACGGGCGCACGCTGACGGTGACTCCGGCTAACAACGAGGCGCAGTTAGATGTGCAGGTGTTGAATGGCCTCATCACGATTAAGTCAGAACTTGTGAAAGAGAATAGTCGCTCACAGACTTCGAGCACTCAGCTGGTACCTGGTGATTGTGATGGTGACAGAGTGAAGACAGAGGGAAAAGACGGTAAACTCGTGCTTTTCTTCCCTTGGAAGGCCACAGGGACTGAGTCTAAACCCTTGAAGTCAGGCCCAAAAAAAATAGATATTTAGCAAATTAAAAGTCCTAAAGATCCCGGCAAGAATTACCGATAAAGCTTCAACCCAACAAGGGAGCTTATATGAAATGGGTAACAATGCTACTTTTGACCGTTGTATTTTCAGGTTGTGCGCATCACTTCCGTGACCGTCAGATTTCTTCTGTAGATGAGAAAATCGAAGAGCAACATCAACGCAAGACCTTTATGGAACCGCGTGGTGGTCGTTACTAGATCTATTTCTTTTCCCATGTTGGAATTTGGGTTATTTCAAGACGAATGCGTATATATGATTCAAGCCTACTGAGAACCACAGCATTGCTGTGGTTTTCTTTTTCTAGGCCTTGAAACCAACATCCCTTGCTAGTTTCCCCATGCTCACAATTGCGAAATTTGCATTTCACTGAGCCATCGGCGATGTCGGGGAAGTAATTCAGTAGTTCTTCTTCGTCGGAGATGTCGGTGAGCGACATTGAACGGACTCCGGGAGAGTCCACCAGTGTGAATTCTCCGCACTCAACCAATTCGGCCCAGGTGGTGGTGTGCATGCCTTTGCCGACTTTGCCGAGATCACCACTCAACAACTCGACTTCGCCGCCGGAGAGTTCCGTGATCAAGCGGCTTTTGCCGACACCCGACTGTCCAAGCAGAATGGCGGTGTTGCCTTTGAGCATCTTTTTGAGCTCATAGAAACCATTGCCAAGAATGCTTGCTTTGCGATCTGGATCTTCGGCGCACACTTCAAAAGTTGTGACACCTAGTTGCTTCACGCGCTCAGCTTCAAAGGCGAGATCAAACTCACCCTCGAACAAATCCATCTTATTAAAAACCAGCAGAGCAGGGAGTCCCCACTGTGTGGCACGTACCAAGTAGCGATCGACGAGACCGCGCTTGTAGGTCGGCTGGCCAGCACTCACCACTATCAAAACCGCATCGACGTTAGCGGCGATAATTTTTTTGGTGTGCTCGCGTGGAATGTTTCTGAAGATCGTACTGGTGCGCTCTTCCGCCGACGTGATGGTCCATTGTGACTCACCATCCGGCTCGAGATTGACGTTATCACCCACCACCAGACCGTTGTCGTTTTTGAGAAGCATGGCGAGGGCGGTAGCGGGAACGATATCGCCCTCCGCCGTGAGGCAGTCGAAAATGCGTTTGTTCGAGCTAAAAATGCGTGCTTTTACAGACATGGAAGGTGCTTGTACCACTTCGTACTGACTTTGACATTGACGAGATGGGGGGCGCAATTTATTGTGATTTCAAGATGATGCACCCATAGCTCAGCTGGATAGAGCAACCGCTTTCTAAGCGGTCGGTCAGAGGTTCGAATCCTCTTGGGTGCGCCATTTTCTACCTAAGTCTCAGTAACAAAAGTCCTTTCATCACACTCTGCTCGTAGCCTGCTCAGCATTAAGAATTGAAACATTCTGTACCTCCGGATTTATCTCTATAACATGAAGAATCACATGGTTTCTTTGGATTTCTTTTTTGAAGTCTCAATTTTTTTAGTCATGATTTGCCTAATCAGGGGAATGCTTTTCTAACAATTTACGTGATAGCCCAAATCCTTCAGCCTCTCTCAAAAGCATTTGCAAATAGACCTCAACGATATTTGTCTTTTGTTCAATGATGGATTTTTCAAATTCGGTATTCTCATTCATGAATGAGATGGCTTCGATTTCTTTCTGACGATCTCGAAGATTCGTTAGATCTTGATTTAGTCTGTAAATTTCCATGATTAATCGATTTATTGGTGAAAGCATTAGTGTGTAGTTCTTAAAACGTAGAGTGTTCTGTACATAAGAAGTTTCAGGCAGTTTTTTGAGATAGTCTTCACTTCTGATTTTGTCTTTCAAGTAGCACCATGAGATTGCTGAAATTGGAACAAATCCTCGCTTGGCTGAATCAGGCAAAGTACTAACCCTGAGCCACGGTGTTTGAATAACAAGCTCGAGGTACAGACTTCCTTTGTTGGTGAGAGAATATAAGTGCTCTTTACCCATAAATGTCTGGTCGAGGGTCCTCTTAAAAATTCTAGGATTGGCCTCTTTGATATGTGTGCGTTTTTTTTTGAATGTCTT
>JBEIPE010000082.1:0-10047 GCA_040377215.1 Halobacteriovoraceae bacterium | reverse complement strand
ATTTCATCTTTAAAATCAATGACCACTTTGCGTCTCTCCGCCAGCGGAAGATCCATCAAGATGAGGTCTTTGTCGTTGAGGCCATCACCTTCCCAGTAGCTTTGCGTGACGAGTTGGCGATAGCCGCGCAATCCCACTTTGAAATGGATATGCGGTGGGCGTCTCCACGTTTCTGATGCATCGTAGGCGCCGGGCTTGATGGTCTTGAAGCGGTAGCGACCTTGGTCGTCGGTGCGCATGACTCCGTAGTATTGAAAGTGCGGATCAAGCGGAGTGCCGCTGGTATCAGACGGATGGTTGTAGCGCCCCGTGTGGCAGGCCTGCCAGATTTCGACAATGGCGCCTTTGATGGGTTTGCACATGTCATCAGTCACGACGCCTTCGATAATCATGATATCGCCGGTCGCGCGCACGGTAGAGCCGGCCAGACGAGTGAGATCAATGTCGGAGTCGGAAGGAAATTCTACGGGATAAAAAGGACCCAAGGGTTGTTTGGCGGTGGGGCGAAAGTCACAAGAGTCCGCGAGGGCCTTGCCTGCGAGGCCAAAAGCACCGATGAGTAAACCAGAGTGGGAGAGAAAGCGGCGACGGGAAGATTGCATGGGGACTCCTTGGGTTGAGCTAGAAATAGCCCAAGGAGTTAAATAGATGAAATGAATGATTTAGATTGATCTGATAAGGCTAATGAATACCTAAGCGTTTATAGAGAGCACGGGTCACCCAGAGGGGGCCGATGAGGAGAAAAGCGAGGTCTGTCAGGAATGAGGGGCTCTTGCCTTCGAGCTTATGCCCCCAGAACTGCATGATCCAAGCGATGACGAAAGTCATGATGCTGGCGGGAAGCAAGACACCTAGGCCCGCAAGCCATGCACAAATAGTGAGCATGATGAATGATTGAATGATCATTCCAAAGAACATCGCCACATTGAGAGAGAGATAAAAGCCCAGAGCTCCTACAGAAAAAATCGTCGCCCAATTCAGGTAGGGCACTTGCAGGAAGATCGCCGGGACTGGGATTGACCACAAAATACCGAGCACCGAGAGCATGATAAAGGGAACGCAAACTTTGTGGATGATTTGATTGGTAGGATTCTGATGGCTCACAGAATATTCATCCATCCATTGTTCAAACGTACGCATCACTTAACCTCCGATGGCGTTTCCAACATCTTACGAACAGCTTCACTGTGCTTGATCCCCTTATCCCGACAATCAGGATAAAAGTTATTTTTCCCAAGTCCCTTCAAGGCCTCTGAGCATCCTAAAATATAGGACTGGCGGATATGGTCCAAGGTGGACTCAACAGACACCATAGGGTCTTCCGAAGCTGGGGGAGTAGTGCTACAACCAACCAGCGTATGGGCCAAAAACAACCACCAAAAACTCTTCATGCTGCAGATTCTAGCACAGAATTTAAGGCCTCCGTGCGTGCCCTTTCGCATAAAGGCCACGGTGTTGTGACGCATCCTGATGGGAGAGTTTTCTTCGTGAAAGGCACATGGCCTGGAGACGAGGGAACTTTTCGAGCTGGGGCCCATGCGAAAAGCTACGAGAACGCAGAGCTGGTTTCTTTAGAGGTATCGGCGCCTGAGCGGGTCACTCCGGCATGTGTGCATGTCAACACTTGCGGTGGCTGTCCTTGGATGATGGTCACGGCCGAAGCGCAAGTGAAGGCGAAAGAACAACGGGTCACTTTTTTGTTAGATAAGAATGGTATCCACGTGAACGAGCGCAGACCACTGCTCTCTTCACCAGAATTTTTTGGTTACCGTAATCGTGCTCAATTTAAAACGGATGGCGAACGCCTGGGTTATGTTTCCGAAGGCACCAACGATCTCGCGCCGATTGAGGACTGCTTGATTCTCAATCCTTCTATGCGTGAAATGTTACAAGGTTTGCGCTCACAGTTGCCGAAAAAAGAGTGGCGACCTGTTGGGCGTTTTCCCTGGAGCTTCCTGGATGTGGATGATCAGCAAAAGCTTGCGGACGTTGTTCCCAATCTTCGTCGCCCCTTCCGCCAGGGCAACAGCGCGCAAAATCAAAATATGAAAAACTGGATCGTCGAGACATTGAAAGACGTTCCCCGTGACTATCCAGTGGTGGAGGCTTTCTGTGGATCGGGTAATTTCACGGAAGCTTTGGCCGCTGTGGGTTTTAAGCATATTCTCGCCGCCGAAGTGCGTGGCAGTGCGATTGAAGAATTGACTGCAAAAAATCTCCCCGGCGTGCAGATCATGGAAATCAACATGAATGATAAGAAAGTCTGGCCGCAAATTGCTCAGAAACAACCCAAGGCCCGTGTGCTGTTGGTTGATCCTCCCCGCGAAGGCCTGGAGGAGCGCATGGGTATCTTTAAAACGATGCCCCAGCTTGAGAAGATTATTTACATCTCCTGTGAGCCGACGACCTGGGCGCGGGATATGAAGGATTTTCAGCTGAATGGCTGGAAAGTGGCGCATCTTACTCCACTAGATATGTTCCCCCATACGCCTCACGTGGAACTCTTAACACTTCTCACACGCTAGTTCTGTGCTAACATTTTCTTATGAAGATTCTTTTTCTCCACGGGTTCCCGGATAATCCCGAAGTCTGGCGCCATTGTGTGGCCCATTTCGAAGGTCACGCTATCTGTCGCACGCCAGAACTTCATTCGCTTCCTTTTGAAAAACAAATCGCACGTTTGAATGAAATGACTGTGGATGACGCCCAAGTCATTCTGGTGGCCCATGATGTCGGTGGGGCGCTTGCTACGGAGTTCGCGGCTCGTTATCCAGCGAAAGTCGCGCAAGTTGTTTTAGTTAATTCTATCGGTCTAGCGATGTTCGCTCATCGTCTGCGCATGCTTGAGCAGCTGCTGCGTTCAAGTTACATGAGCGTGTTTTTGAATCCGTTAGTGAACAGTCTGACCCTGCGGCCTTTCTCTCGTTTGATCTTGAAAGGCATTTACGATCTGGGCGGTCTCCCGAAAGATGATCCTCTTCGCAATAATTCAGCTGAAGTGCTAGATGGTCTCGCCCGCTTCAAAGAGTTGATGTGGCAGATTCCGAAAAAAATCTTTGAACCGGGCGATGCCTTGCTGATGCCGGTGGATGTGATCTTGTGTGACAAAGATCCGCTTCACATGAAACCCAGTCCAAGCGAGCTTCAGCGTTTCTTCCGCGACGCTCGCTTGCACACGTTGGCCAGTGGGCATTGGCCGATGCGCACAGATGCCCAGGCATTTAATCAGTTGCTCGAACAAGTTCTCAAACTAAGCTAGATCAAAAAACAGAATCTCACTTTCGCCTATCGCCTCAACTGTGGGGCCGTCTTCGTTCGTGATCGCCACTGCATCACCAGGATGAAGTGTCTGCTCGCCGATCTTGATGTCACCTTTCACAACCTGCAACCACCCATGCCGATCCTTCTTCAAGGGCAAAGCGAAAGTCTGCGGCTTCAACCATCCCACCCACAAATTGGCGTCCTGTTGGATCGCTACGCTTCCATCGGCCCCATCAGGAGACAACACGCGAGTGAGGTTTCCTGATTTGAATTCCGGAAGAAATGACTTCTGCCCATAGGCCGGCTTAAGACCTAACTCTTGCGGCTGAATCCAGATCTGCAAGAGGTGAGCTTCTTTCTCCGAAGCATTGTACTCCGAGTGAGCCACACCTGTGCCGGCGCACATGTACTGCACTTCACCTCGGCGAATCACTTCGGTGTTGCCCATGGAATCGCGGTGAGTGAGTTCTCCTTCAACCATATACGTGACAATTTCCATGTCGCGATGGGGGTGCGTGGGGAACCCGCTTGAGCCCGCGATCTTGTCTTGGTTAATCACGCGCAAGCCACGAAATCCCATGTTCTGCGGATCATAGTAACTAGCGAAAGAAAAAGTATGATGACTCTGGAGCCATCCATGTTCTGCGTAGCCTCTTTCGTTTGAACGTCGAATTTTTAGCATAAGGCCTCCTTGAATCACAATATAGGCCCGCGTAGGCTTTTGCGTAAGTCGAGACAATTGAGAATGATTGTTTCGTTTTGAGCAACAATCTCGAAGGGGCTTCTTTCGGTGGATTTAGAGGGTGGCAACTGTAATGGGCACTTTAAAACTTTCAATAAAAGATTCAAACACTTTCAACTCACTGATTTTGCGCTGAATTTTGAGGGGGAAGACTTTTCCTCTCATGCAATTTTAGCCCCATACGATACGATTCTATAGTGATTTGTGGTTTTCCCCCCAAAGGACGTTTCGTGAAATTAACTTTGAGCCTGTTGCTAACTTTTTCAACTCTGAGTGTGGTTGCTCAAACGCCACAGGAGACAGGAAGAGGGAACATTTACGATAGCACTCGAGGTGGCTTTTTGCCTGGACTCCGTAGACAAGACCCAATCGATTATAGTCGCGCAAACACAGAGAATCTTAGGCTTCAAAACGACGCGGCTTCCAGCCGCGATGGTTCATCTGTTATGTTTGCGCGCTGTACTCCAATCCAGCCGGGATCATCTAATGTCGTTGCGAATCCTTGTCCTGCCGGCACCGACGAGTGGGGTCGCCCAATTGCGAGCTCATGCAGTGTCAATTACACCGGCATCAGTGAAATCACATATAACCCCCAGTTGAATCTACAAGGTTTGATCATCAAAGGTAATCACAGCGCACCAAGTGGCGCCACGAGAACAGACTTTGAAGTTTTAGATACGGATGGTTTTTTGACGATGTCCGCTTTGCATAGCGCATGGCAGTCGCAACGCTTGTTACCGGTTCCAACCAATGCGAATCCAACTCCGACTGTTAATTTGCCTTTAACCGATATCAATATGCTAAAAGCGGCAGCAGAGATGGGTAAAAGCTATCACGATACGTTGCTGGCGAGACTAGAAGTCGATCGTCCGAGTAACTACAATGATGTGAAGAGACTTCTGCTCAAAAAAAGAGACTTCAATATAGAGCTATTGAGAATGTTGACTGTGTGGACTCCAATCCGCAATCGCATTCCGGTTCGTGAACTTCGTGAAAAGCTTTCAGCGAATCTTGAGGACCTTGCGCCTGGTGCAGAGCAAACCATGATGGCGCAGTACCTTGACCGCAACTCAGGTGATCGCCCTCAGGTTCTTTGTAACCCTGGCAACGCTAGCCAAATGATTGGCCAAGTTGTCTGTGCTTTTAACTATGAAACGAACATGAAGAGAGATCCGAACTTCTGCGCAGCGGGAATTCGATTTGATAGCCTTGGATTAACGAGTGTCTGCCAACGTGTGGGCGGCGTAGATAAAGATTGTCGTGCGTCTATCGGATCAGATCTTCCCAACGGTGCACCTGTTCCTTCAGTGCCAGGGGCTGCCCCAGCAGCTGGTTCAAGATGAGAAGACGAGTTGGATTGTTTTTTCTCGCTTGTTCGATTGCATTACCTGCAAGCGGTGGTCACGTAGTTAAGATCAGAGGAAAACTGAAATCCTACTCCGACAAAGATGTCACGGTGATTGATGCGGAGGGGAAGAAAAAGAAAATTCCACTAGCGAATCTTATCTTAAATAAGAACCAAGACCTCAGTCGTATGCTCGATAAAGAGAACGATTTTCTCTATGCTCCTGAGGTTGAGAGAGATCTTAGTCAAACGGGTTTCTAATCAGCGTAGGCTCTCTGGCTTCGCCAGTAGGGCTTTGCCTTTCTCACTCAATGGCACGGCCTTCTCTGGAAGAATCTTGGCCTTCACATTCTCCATTAGATTGATCAGCTCGAGGCCGTAGTTCTGCTCAGGCTTCTTAGGATTCTTTGAGACTAGCATGACGAGCCCCATGGGCTTGGCCTCATCACTAATCCAGTAGTCGATGGTCTGGCCATTACGACTGGTGCGGTAGTGGGTGGCCTTGGTTGTGCCTGCGGCGATCTCGACGGTTTCTACACCGATCTTGTCTTTATCCAACTGAGCTTGATTAGAAAAAAGAAAGTCATTCACTTGGATGCCACCACTGGCACCTTTCAAATAAGCCTCAGGCATGGTCTCGGGTTGGGTGAGCTCTTTCGTAAGTACATAGCCCTTTCTGATCTCTGCACTCTTGCCAGCGGTCACACCAATCTCAAACTGCTGCCACATTTGTACTGGCAGGAGTCCTTTGGTTTCAAGAAAGTACTCAATATGAACTGAATCCACGCGTGTGCCCGCAACATAGAGCGCGAGATGGATCGGAGTGGTGTCTTGTCCCATGGTGATCTTGTAATTCGCACCGCTGCCTGCTGGAAAACTCTGGCTCAGGTTTTGCGCGTAGACGGAACAAGACAAGAGGAGGCAGAAAAGGAGGCTACTCTTCTTCTTCATCAATTTCCTTCAAAACTTTTTCCGCTTCGATTTGTTTGGCCTTGATGATCTCGACGTCCTCTTTGAGTTTCTTCGCCTGCTCAGGAGTCAATGCCGATTCTTCCGCTGGAGCGGGAGCATTCTCATAATTTACTTTTTTCAGACCTTGAGCTTCCACTGGAAGGGCCAATAAAAGAAGTGCGAGTAACATAAAAACTCCTTAGCGGTCGTAAGCTGAAATAAGAGTGGTGGCTTCCACTGAGGCATCAAAGTATTTCGCTTTGATCACAAGATAATCTGGGTGAGAGAAAAACTTCTCCATGTGTTCTTTATCTTTAAAATAAATAGCGAACACACGATTGATGGGGCGGCCTTCTTCGTTCTTTAAGACTTCAGAGACCTTAAAGTCGTAACGAAACCCACCACCGTGCTGCTCCAGCAAGGGACGCATGGCCGCGCGGTATTGGGTGTACACTTCGTCATTTTTTACCTGAAGGCCTACGATTCTTTCAAAGCTCATAGTTAAACTTCTGTCATATGGGGGAGGTGATCATCCAGCCAGTACACACTGTCTGCAGTGACCACGAGGATTTCTTCGAATTTTACCCCAATCTCACCGCGACCGAGGTGTGGTTCAATGGCCCACAGACCATTTGAGAGGGGACGTTTTTCATCTGCGGTCATAATCGCTGGGCCGAAAAGTTTTTCTTTAATTAGATAAGCGTAGGCCTGGGGATGAAAACCCATCACGCTAATCTTGGGCACACCGAGAAGAGGCAATTGCCCCACACGATGGCCAAGCACGCCGAGCGGATAGATACCGTGGCAATTGGTGTAGCCCTGTTGCAAGAGATGATCTTCCACGCGGCGATAGATCTCAGCGATGGCGACACGCTCTTGAGCGGCCTTGAGAATGATCTCACGAAAGGCTTTAAGGTCCTGACGGGCCTTCAGCACATCAGCGTTTTCTCCAAAGCTAAAGCTGTAACCAATATCCACTGCAAAGCCATTCACCGCTGGGGCCACGTCGAGAGTGACGGCCATGCCCTTCTCAAGTTTACGATCCGTGGGCATGAACTGCTGGCCGACATGGGGAAGTGGTTTTTTTAGAGTTGGAAGCTGTGGGCGCTCGAAACCTTTGAAGCCGGTGCGATCACCGAACCAAGCAAAAGGGCGATGGAAGAAGAGTTTGTGGCCGCGCTTGTGAAAGAAATCTTCAATCAAAGCGGCCGCATCTTTCTCAGTCATGCCTTCGCGCAATTGTCCGCGCACATGCACCACAGATTCATAGGCGAGTTTTTGATGAACTTTAACTTGCTCGAGAGTCTGCATTAAGCGACCCCTGGAACTTCCTCGGGGAAGAATCGCTTAATGAGGGCCTCGAGGTGATTTTGTTCGCCCGGGTGAAAGCCGGGACGCAAGTAGCGAGCAAAAATGCTCACGGCCTTAGGTAGCAACCCGTGCTCCAGAACGAAAACGTTGAGGGCTTCATGAATCGTCTTTTTCTTCAGCAAGAGCTTGTCCTGCCAGAGAAGATTCGCCGTCACGTAACCCGTAAGTCCAGAGAGAATCAAGTAAGCGCTCACAAGCCCAGCCGCTCGGCGGACATAGTTCTTATCTACACTTTGTAAAACGTCGAAGGCCACTGAGCGATGCTCAATCTCTTCCAAGGCGTGCCACTCAAACAGGGCCTTCATCTGCGGATGGGCGTGCTCAAAGAAATTTTCTTCCAAACCGATTTCGGCCAAGAGAGAGGTGAGGTGTTCAAAGCCTGCAGTGAGCGCCAAACGGAACTCATCGCTGGTTTTACTTTCTACGAAGCGAGTGATGACGTCTTCCACCAAACGCAGCATGCCATCGATCTCATAACCTTGCTCACGCAGATTCGTGAGGAACTTATCATGCTCAAGGGCGTGTTGTGCTTCTTGGCGAATAAACAGCTTCGCTTCTTGCAGCAAAGTTTCATCTTGAATGGTGGGAACAAATTTTTGCAGTGAACGAATGAAGAACTTCTCACCGGTGGGGAAAAGTAGAGTGAAACTGTTGCACAAATGTGTGCGAAATGGTGACTGGGCAAGCCAGTGACGTGGCACAGAAGAATCGAATTTAAACTGCGGTTTACGGACATTGATGGTGAGTGCCATGGACCCATTGTACGCCTGAATGCGGTGTTTTTGCCAAGGGGGGAATTCCCCATGCTAGTATCAACACGTTATGAAGATCATCTTTTTACATGGCTTTCCGGATAACCCAGAAGTGTGGCGCTATTGCGTGGAATTCCTCGCTGATCGTGCTGTCTGCCGCACACCTGAGATTCATTCACTGCGCTTTGAAGAACAAATCGCTCGCGTGCACGAAATGACGGAAGACGGTGTCCCGGTGGTGCTCGTCGCCCATGATATGGGTGGGCCGGTGGCGACGGAGTACGCCAGTCGTTATCCGGAACGTGTCGCGAAAGTGGTCTTAGTCAACACGATGGGGCTGGATATGTTCGTTCGCCGCCTCAGTGGCCTTAAACAGGTTCTCAAATCAAGCTACATGGGAATCTTCGTGAATCCCTTGATCAATACGACAACGCTCAAGCCGCTGGCGAAAAAGCTATTGAATTTTGTCTACGATCGCGGCGGATTGCCGGCGCACGATCGCTTGCGCAGCAACGACTATCAAGTGCTCGATGGTCTCGCTCGCTACAAAGAACTCACCATGCTTGCGCCGAAGAAATATCTTGAGCCGATCACGGCGCTCTCACAACCCGTGCATATTATCTTTGGCGAAGACGATCCCTTTTTGATGGTGCCTACTGAAGGGGAGATGAAACAGTTTTTCCATGAGGCGCATTTACATAAAATCTCCAGCGGTCACTGGCCCATGCGCACTCATCCTGACGAGTTTCATGCTGTGCTAGAAAAAGTTTTGTATGGGTAAAATCGTTATCACTGGTATCAACGGTGGCATCGGTCGCGCTCTCGCGGCTGAATTTCTCAACAAGGGCCTGCGAGTTGTCGGCGTAGATCTCGCGCCCAGCGGGCCGGAAGGTCTTGAGTATTACCAGCTCGATGTGACTGATGAGCCCAAGGCCCTTGCCACATATCAAAAAATCCATGAAGCCCATCCTGATATCGCTTACTGGTGTAACAACGCTGGGATTGCCGTGCTGGGTCCTTTTCTTGAAGTCAGCGCCGCTGATTTTAATAAGGTCATGGCGGTAAATCTCAATGCCGTGATCACGGGCACGCGCTTCTGGCTCGAAGTCTTCAATCGCAAGGGCGGTTGTGTGATTAACATGTCGTCAGCGGCAGGAGTCATCCCAAGTGGAGACATGAGTTCTTACGTTGCCAGTAAACATGCAGTAATTGGCTTCACTCGCGCTGTGCAATTGGAATTAGAGGCGCAGAAGTCTTTTGCCTCGACTTGTTTGGTGGTTCCAGGTTTCGTCCAGACAGGCATCATGCAGGTGGGGAGTAAGTATGGCCTGCCGGAAAAGCTCAATGGCCTGGCGAGCACCCCCGAATCTTGCGCTAAGGAAATTGTCGCCGGAGTCTTGAAAGGTGAACGAGAGATTATTCCTACGCTGAGTGGGAAAGTGATGACGGGACTGTATCGCTATTTGCCGTTTGGGCATGAGTTGGCGAAGACGGTGTATCAGAAGTCGCGGAAGATGAAGTAGGAAGAAGATCACGTGGAACTTCTTGAACTCATCCTCTCTTTTTTCTTCGAATGTTTCATGACGGGTTTCGTCGAAACCATGGCAGACATTGTTTTAAGAGTT
>JBEIPE010000259.1:0-4232 GCA_040377215.1 Halobacteriovoraceae bacterium | reverse complement strand
CCAGCAGGTATTAAACGAAGCACGGGCATTCGCCGTGTACCAGTGATAACTGAGGAGCGCGCCCGCTGAAAAAATCAGCAGACCGACCAGGCCGGGAATAAAAAGTCCGTAAAGCCCACCCATCATTAAAAATGTCCCGACAACGAGGTTGATGGTGGTGGTGGTCTTTTTTCGTTGTTCAGTGCCAAGAGGAAGGTTGAGGGGATGCAGAATAGCTTGTGACATGGTGACCTCCTAGATGAGTTTACGTCCAGCTCAACCCTAACAACTCTCTGAAATGTGGACATGGAAGTGGGGTGGAGAGTTTGTGTTGAAAAGATTACAGGCCTTCGGGGATGACTCCAGGATGGTGCTAACATAGCAAAACCCTTGGAGGCCGGATGCCTAAAATTTTAATCGCTTTTGCGCTGATTGTTTCTTCGCTTGTCTCAAGACAGGTCAGTGCTCAAGAAGTTCCTTGGTCAGGCACTTGCGCGCGACTCCACATCCTCACAGCTCATCGCGAATTGATCACGCAAACCTCACAATATACTTGGTTGGGAAATTGGGGAGAGCTTGAGCAGGGCCTCGCCGTTCTCGCCGGTCGTCCTTCTATAAAAGTCAGCTACGAGTTTATTCAAACACGCTACGGTCATCTTGTTCTCAGTGCCGCAGAGTATGCACCGGACTGCCAGAGCTTTCCGCCCGAAGATGCTGAGATTCAAATGCTCAAGGCCAAGTCAAAAGCAAAGACTTTAAAGCAAGACGACTTCAAGGGGGCACGCTGGCTTCACCTTGTGAAGGCCATCGATTCTCAAGAAGATCAATGTGTGAGCTACAACCGCGTGGCCGGCAAATGGTCGGGCTGCGGGGATATGTGGCAAGGTGGTATGACGGAAGATAAAGTGGTTTGTTTTAACAACCGCTCTTACCCACGCTGCCAAGTTGAGTGCATTAAGAAAATCTACAACCGTGAGCTCGAACTTCAAGAGGGCTACTGCCCGGAGGAGCGCCCATGAAAACGTTCATGCTCGCTCTGATCGCCTTGAGTGCTCAATCCGTTTTGGCCGCGCCGGAAGTGAAAACGTGGGTCAATCCTGCCTGTGCCCGCGGTGGTGCCTGTGAAGTGAAGTCAGTGAAACTTATTTTGACCAAGACACTTCAAGCCGACTACGCTGGCCGCAGTTTAGTGGCGGAGCTTGAAACCACAACGCCCGCTCAGCTCAAGAAATATGCTTTCGTTCAGTACATCCGTGGCTGTCTGTTTACCGCCAATGCTCAAGGCCCGATAAAAATGGGAACTCGCGAGTTCCTGACTCGCTCGGGACAACCGTTCAAACACGTCGGATGGGAAATCGACAGCGCCTCAGATGTGGACCCGATCTACTGGTCAACATTGAATCCAGGTTGGGACGAGTTGCGCGGTTTTGAAATCACTCGTAATGCGAACTACTCATACACTGATCCCAACAACGGCAAAGATCCAGAAAGATGGGCCGGTAAAACCAGCAACATCACGGGGCGCAGCCGTCTTTACGTGGCAGATGGTCCGTCGCCTTCGATGAGCGGTGGAACCACCAACGGTCAACCCAGTGTCACGAACTCGAGTCTTGAATTTCGGATTTGCTTGCATGAGATCAGCAAAATTCCAAAAGCCTTAGAAACTCCTGGAACTTTGGTGGCCGATCCGATCGTGTGTATGGATTGGGCTTCGAACTTCACTTACGATTTCGCGGCCCGACGCTTCAAAGAACGTCAGGCCATCGATCCTTACTGCCTCTAGAGGCTTTTCAGGACTAGAATTTTCGACTTATTCAGTTTGGTCGTCGTCACTTGATAGTTCGGAAGTTCGACGGCCTTACCTGTTTTCTCCACTTCAGCAACTTGCTTCAGAATCCACAAGTACATCGTGTTCGGATCGTAGAGTTTCACTTCCAGCGAATTAGCGGAAGGCTCTGCGAGTTTTTTGCGATTGCCGTAAATAGTGCCAAGGCCGACTTTGAAAGTATCAGAACCTAAGAGTTCGTTAGGAACGTAAATTGTCTTTTCAAAACGCTCATTGAATTCAGCATAATCCACACCGGCATACTCGAAGAAGCTCATGCTATACGCTGAGCAGCCAGCGCCTTCGCCGTTCAGAGGGCGTTTATCCACACCACCGTAAATGATCGGTGTGCGCAGTGAGTACTCGCGGTACCATTCTTTCATACGTAGGCACTGATAGTTCGAGATCTCCATCTTCATAACCGACATGCGGTTACCTTTCGAGAGCTTGAGGATATCTTTCTGAACTTCTTCGGTGAGTTGCAAGCGGCCAGCGTTGTCTTGAATCAAGACGCTCATGCCGTGTTTTTTCTTAAGGAGGTTGGTGCGTGAGCTAAAGCCGGGGCCATTGGTCATGCCGCTCAAGACTTCGGTCTCACCGTCACATTTAAAGCCCACGAACACATGCCCAATCTGATGGCTCGCTCCGCCGATCGCCCCACGGAGAGTGGTTGAGATCAATGAACGAGGTGTCGTCCAGTCTAGGAGTTTAGGGCTCTTAATAGCGTAGAGAGAGAATTCAGCGGCGTGAGCTGAGGTAACCGCCAAAAGCAGTATTGCGAACAGTTTCATGGGGACTCCTTGTGCGCCTTAGATATGACGGCCAACACAAGAGTCCAAATGGTTTGAAGATTTTATAGGGAGTACTAGAGAGATTGTTCGATTTCTTGAGCGAGCTTTGGAAGCTGGACTAAGAACTCATCCCGCGCCTTATCCTTAGCGATCCCGAGGAAAACGCCTCCTGGGGCCAAGGCAGGCTTCGCTACGTGGGTGGTATTGGTCAGTGTGACCTTGAAGCTCTCACCGTCGATGCTATTCACCTTAAAGATCACATCTAATTTACGAAGATAGCCTGCCATGCCTGGAAGGCTGACCTGCTTTGAGCGAGCGTCGTAGGCCAAAGCATCGCGACCATCGGTGGCGATCCTCACCAGGTTACGAAGAGTGCCCCCTTCATGGCGAACGGTGACATCAAACATCACTCCCGGCAGGCCGAGAGTGTGGTCAGCGACAGGGCCTTCGTGACGTGTGGTCACTTGGGCGAGAACTTTATTGCGGAAATAGCTTTCAACTTGGCGCAGATCTGCGCCTACTTTTTTGACCGTGCAGCTGGCCTCTAGGGTGCCCATGAATTTGCCCTCGCGCAAAGCGGGTGGGGTCACCCAACGCTCACTTCCGCAAGTGAAAGCTTGTGCAGAGGATGTGAATAGGCTCAAAACGATGGCAAGCAACATGGGACCTCTTTTTTGAATCTGTGACCTATAGCAGTTTTACAAAGACCCCGCTAGGCTGCGATAGTTTTTACACAGGAGTTCACCATGCGTAACGCATTTATTTTGCTGACCACGATCTTACTCTGGACCGCCCAGACCCGCGCCGAAGTGAAGTTTGAGCTGTTGTACAAGATCAATGACTCCATCTGGGGCATGGACTTCTTGCCGGACGGGCGCATGATTTTTACGGCGCGCGAAGGGAAGATGTTTCTTTTTGATGTCAAAACGAAAGTGGCGACGGAAGTGAAGGGAGTCCCGAAAGTCTATGCTTCTGGTCAAGGCGGGCTCCTCGATGTGAGACTCCATCCCGAGTTCAGCAAAAATAACTATGTCTACTTCACCTACGCCGAACCTCAAGGTGATCTCGCCACCACCGCGCTGATGCGCGCAGAGCTCGTCGGAACAGAACTCAAAAACCCACTCAAAATTTTTGCAGGACTTAAGGCCAACGACAACGACATCCATTTCGGTTCGCGGCTTGAATTCGATAAAGACGGATTTCTTTTTATGACGATGGGTGATCGCGGTGAGCGCGATTTTGCCCAAGACCTCAACCGTCACCAGGGAAAGATGCTCCGATTCAATGCCGACGGCACAGTTCCGACGGACAATCCCTTCATCGGTAAGAAAGACGCACGCCCAGAGATCTGGTCGTATGGTCATCGCAGTCCCCAGGGCCTTGTTCGCCATCCGGTCACGAATGATTTGTGGCAAGTGGAAATGGGACCACGAGGTGGCGATGAAGTGAATCTTCTCAAGCGTGGGGCGAACTATGGATGGCCTGTGATCACTTACGGTAAAGAGTATTGGGGACCGGGCATCGGTGATGAGAAGAAGGCAGGGATGGAGCAGCCGGTGGTCTATTGGGTTCCCAGCATTTCACCGTCGGGCGCAACCTTTTATACAGGCGACAAGTATCCCCAATGGAAACATCAT
>JBEIPE010000269.1:0-4048 GCA_040377215.1 Halobacteriovoraceae bacterium | reverse complement strand
TGACCACCCGAGAGCATGTTGGGCATGCGTTTTTCAAGACCACTCAACTCGACGACTTTTAGAATGGCGGCGACACGATCGTTTACTTCACCGTTGGCCATTTTCGCGACTCTCAGTGGGTAGGCGACGTTTTCAAAGACGTTCATGTGCGGCCAGACAGCGTAGCTTTGAAAGACCATGCCGACTTGGCGTTTCTCCGGAGCGATATTGATCTTCTGAGCAGGATCGTTCACCACCATATCTCCGATCAGCAAACGTCCCTCGGTGTTCGTTTCAAGCCCTGCGACCATGCGTAGGCAGGTCGTCTTGCCGCAGCCGGATGGGCCCAAGAAAGACACAAAATCGCCATCTTTGATTTTAAGATCAAAGTCTTTGATGACTCGCACGTCGCCGTAGCTCTTGCCGATATGTTCAAAACTGACGGTACTCATAGTCCGTATTTCCCTTGAGAAAGAAGTTTCACTAAGCCGTTCATGCCAATCACCCCTGCGATCGTGCACAAAGACAGCACCGCAGCTCCGCCACCACTGGCATCAGAGTAATCCTGCATCTGAAAAATCAACGTACCCAAAGTTTCAAGGCCTGGGCCGGTGAGAAGTATGGTCATGGTTAATTCGGTCATCGCTGGCATGAACACTAAGAACCAAGAAGCCACCAGAGCGGGCTTCATGAGTGGAAACCAAATCGTGCGCAAGGTGGTGAACCAACTGGCCCCGGATACGCGCGCGGCTTCTGCGAGTACGTCATCGACTTGTCCGAGACCATCACTCATAGTGCGCATCGCGAAGTTTAAGTAGTGAGCGGTGTAGGCCAACCCGATGAGCGCGAGGGTGTTATAGAGTGAAATAGGGAAGCCTAAGAAAGACTGTGAGAAAGTGAGAATCAACGCAAAAGCTAAGACTGTTCCTGGAGTCGCATAGGGAACGGCAGCGATAAGTTCCAAGGCCCCGCGTCCTTTCATTTTTGTTTTCACGCGCAAGTAAGCGAGCAACATCCCCAGGACCATCGTCGCGGTAGCGGCGCCCACGGCAAGTTTAAATGAGTTCATAATCGCACGCGGTGTTTCTTGGGTTTCAAAGAACACGCGGTGGAAGTGCTGGAAGCCCAGTTCACTCCAGGCGATTTGTCCTTGATAAGGAGAAAGAGCACTCAGGGCAATACTTCCCACCGGAAGAACAAAAAGCACGATGAATAAAAAGACCACGAACACGATCGCCCAAGGTTTCGCGCGTCCTAGGTTCACACGACTGACACGTGAAGATTTACCACCGACGGTACGCATCGCCTGGGCCGAGAAGTATTGATTGAGCAGTAAGCCCATCACGCCGAGAACGAGCAAGAGCACCGACAGTGCACCCGCGAGATAAAGCCCCGAAAATGATCCTGTCTGTTGAAAAGTATAAATCTTGGTTGTGACCACAAAGATGCGGGCCGGACCGCCGATCAAGGCAGGAATACCGAATGAGGCGGCCGAAGCGAGGAAGACTAAAAGAATGCCTGACATCATGGCCGGTCTTACGATGGGTAATGTGATTTGGAAAAACACACGCAGAGGACTGGCACCTGACAAGCGAGCCGCTTCTTCCAGAGAGGGATCGGAGCGATCCATGGCCGTCAGCATCGACAAGAGAACGAAGGTATAAAAGAAAGATGACATCACCCACACTAATCCGCCGTGAGTGTAGATGTTCAAAGTCCCTGTGCCAAACAATCCATTCAAATAGCCATTCGTTGGGTTGGCGAGGGCCACCCACGCGATGGCACCGATGTAGGGAGGAATAGCGTAAGGAAGAAGAAAAAGTGTGCGCCAACGGCTCTGACCCGGGAGATCGGAGCGCGACAGGAGCCACGCCAGTGGAACCGCAATGAGTACTGAGCCCAGTGCCGTCAACGCTGAGATCACCAACGTGTTCTTAACAGCAATGAAGGTCGACTTCTTCGCGAGAATCCCCATGAAGTATTTCAGCGAGAATGAACCATCAGGTGGTGGAAAAGCAATTTTGTGAACTAGGACGCTGTAAGGATATAAGCAAAGAATGAGTACGATCACTAAAACGATACCAAGAATAAACAATGGAGATGTGAGCAGCTTTTTCATTGGAACATAATCTCGGTATATTCATCTTTAATATCGATGCGATTTTCTGTGACGTCGTTGATGAATTCGGCACTCCACGGAAAGGCCTTCAGAGATTTCAACTCCGGTGCACCTTTAGGTGCAGGATGACCTTCCACAGGAGCATACATATAAGAGCGCAGCATCGCTTGCTGACCGGCATCTGAGAGCATCCAGTCGGCGACTTTCTTAGCGAGCGCACGATCCAGCGGCCGCTTGGCGATGCCCATCACGTTCGCGTGGGTGACCACTCCGTCCGTGGGATAAATAATTCCAAGGCGGTCATCCTTACCTTGCAGACGCAAGAGATCTTCCAGCAACACCCATCCGACAGGACGCTCTAGAGTTTGAACTCGACGAATGACCGCAGAGTTGCCCCCTTGTGAGATTACGCCGTTGTCTTTGAGGGCTTTGAAGTATTCCCAGCCATAGTATTTTTTGAGCATGGCCATGGTGGTGAAGTTCGTACCTGAGGAAAGCGGTGAGCCGGTGGTGAATTTACCTTTCCACTTTGATTCGGCCATTTCTTTGTAAGATGTCGGTGGATTCGGCACGGCCTCTTTATTGTAAGTCAGCACCATCACCGGAATAGAAACCGCGGTGTAAAAGCCACTGGCGTGCTTAAGGTGTTCAGGCACTTTGTCCCAGTTTTGCGGGCGATAGGCCTCCAGCATATTAGAGCGCGCCAGTTCTTCGTACCAAAAACGATCCGATGAAATCATCAAGTCAGCGCGAATCCCACCCGCCATGATTTCACCGTTGGCGCGGGCGGCGATTTCTTCACTGCCGGCCTGATACCAATGAAAGGTGACACCGGGAAAAGCTTTACCCAATTCAACCGTGAGATCGGCGATCGTGTCTTTGTACATGGAGGTATAGATCCACAGTTCTTTTTGTGGGTCTTGCGCCTTTTGGCATGAAGCCAAAAGAAAAGTGAGCGTGAGAATTTTCCAGATCATGGAAAAAGTGTAGAGGCCCGGCGAGATCAAGACAAGATAAGTTTAGGGGCGCTGTTCGACGGTGGTGATGCGGTAACCATCATTCTCAATGGCCCGGCGAATTTTCTCTAGCGGGGCCTTAGATTCGATATGAACAAGTTTGTCGGCGAGCTTCACTTCCACAAGTGCTTTAGCGTCTTGCGCCATAATGGCCGCCGTCACATGTCTGACACAATTCTGACACGACATTCCTTCCACACCTAAAACAAACATAACGGCCTCCAGAGGGGTACTTAACTCCGTTTCACGGGTGTTGGTCAAGATATTTGACCTTCCCATGATGGGAAGGTTTATACTCTGTTCATGAATACTACCTACAAAATTAGTGGAATGACTTGTGCCTCTTGTGTGGCCCGTGTGGAGAAGGCGCTCAAGGGCGTAGAGGGTGTCAAAGACGCCCAGGTGAATCTCGCGACAGAGACTGCCCGCGTGGAGTGGCTCAAACCCCAAAACGATTCCTTGATCATGAAGGCGATGGAGAAGGCCGGTTATCCTGCTGCCCCCGCCAATGCTCAAGTCAAAACCCAAAAGCTTACCTTTTGGCCGGTGATTTTGGGTGTCGTGCTTTCTTTGCCCTTGGTTTTGCCAATGTTGTTTGGACATTCATTCATGTTGCCGGCCTACTGGCAGTGGATCTTGGCAACACCCGTTCAATTTTTCTTAGGTGCGCGCTTTTACCGTTCGGGTTTTAAAGCGGCGATCAATCTTGCGGGGAATATGGATCTGTTGGTGGCCATCGGCACCAGCGCCGCTTATGGATTAAGTCTTTACCTATGGTGGCGGCATGGCGCCCATGCAGAACTTTATTTTGAAAGCAGCGCCGTCATCATCACATTAGTTTTGCTGGGAAAATTTCTCGAGCAGCGGGCCAAACAACAAACCACCGCAACCATTCGTGCGCTGGAAAAATTGCGTCCCCTACAGGCGCAAGTTA
>JBEIPE010000072.1:0-10908 GCA_040377215.1 Halobacteriovoraceae bacterium | reverse complement strand
GGTGAGGCTCCAGCTAAGAAAGCTGTCGAGCATGAGTTGAGTCTGTTGCGAGTGATCGTGGGTAAACCTGAACGCTTGCAGGCCTATCAAAAAGTGAAGGGTGAGTGGCTTGAGGGCCAGTGGGAGCTGCCGACGTTTGTGATTGAAACGGATGATGAGAAATTTAAGCAGTACCCCGCGCTTACAAAGAAGATCGATGTGAGCGAACTTCCTACGATCAAGACCGGCATCACGAAGTACTCGATTGTGAACTACATCTTGAAACTCAGTGCGGAAGAGTGGAAAACCTGGAAGTTTACTCGCGAGACGACCTGGCGTGATGGCACATCTGCCGATAGCAATCTCTCAACAGCTAGCCAGAAGTGCCTTAAGAAGCTCTAGCGTTTCTGCGACTCAACTCTCTTACGCAGGCTGAATTGATACTGAGCAAAAGAAGCTTGAAGAAGATTTCATGGCCCTAGAAAAGCAAGAGAGGCGTCAACACCGAACAACTCAAGTGTTTTAAATCTTTGTATTAATGAGCCAATTATTTTGACGCAATTACCAAAATACACGCAGTATATGTGGAATATTTTTAAGCATTTTATACTAAATACTAAGTAGAATAAGTGATGTTTGATGCCTTCAAAAACAGGCTTCCTCGCACGAGTATTCTCTATTGTTGTGTAGGAAGTTTGGTCCTCGTTGCACTCGTCTTTTTAGCGCGAGATTTCACCTATCGCACTATTCATAAGTCTGAGAGAACGGCGTTCGAACGTTCCTGCAGTATTCTCAGCAAGGAAATTTTGTCCTACGTCTACGGCCTTCAAGGAATGGCCGGTATTGTTCATACTCACAATTATGAACCAAGTTTTTCTCAGGTTCGTGGCTACGCGAGGAACAGAGATTTCTTTCGTAATTTTGGCGGGGCACTTGGTTTCGGTTTTATCCGATTCGTTCCTCGAGGTGAGTTAAGTGCTTATTTAGAAAAAGTTCGTCAGCAGAAGCCAGATTTTACTTTGAAGAGTCTTTCAAACTACTCTGGCGATCACTTCATTATTGAATCAATAGAACCATCAGAACTCAACGGCATCGCCCAGGGGCTTGATGTCGCAACTGAATCACACCGTCGAACAGCAGCTCTTCGCTCGCGTGATTCTAGGGAATCGACTCTCACCGCTCCGTTGAAATTGTATCAAGCGAAGTCTGTAGGAATGGGTTTTTTGTTTTTTCATCCGATATTCGATACTTCAGCGTCGAAAGCTCGTTTCGTGGGCTGGTCGTATGCCCCGATCCTCATGGATCAGCTCATGAAGAGCCTGAAGCTCACTGCGGACGAACGGCTCGAATTCAGCATGACTGATGTGACGGAAGCAAACCGGCCTCTTGAAATCTTCAGCTCCGACGGCATAAAAAGAAATAAAGTCGAAACGGAGTATTTCTCGAGATTGAAAATCGCAGGTAGAGTTTGGGAGATTCGCGGCGGAGTCGCAAACCAGAGTTACCATCTAATCATCGATGCTCTGTCGGTGGCCATTTTCTTTGCCCTTACCTTTATTTTTGGCAGTCTTGTTCTCTTCATCGAAGACCAGGCAAAAAAAAGGAATGATTCGAATAAGAAGTTGGGTGAAGTAGAGTCTTGGCAAAAAGCCATTCTTGATTCTGCGGGATACTCGATTATTTCCACAGACACGAACGGACTCATACAAACTTTTAATCTTGGGGCCCAGGACCTTCTCGGCTATGCCTCTCACGAGGTCGTGGGGAAGACAGACCCATCCCCTTTTCATGACCCACGCGAGGTCGCCCGGCGTGCAGAAGAATTGTCCCTTGAGCTGGGTCGCATCGTGCCCCCGGGATTTTCCGTCTTTGTTGAGAAAGCCAAAGAGCTTGGCACATCAGATACCCAGGAATGGACTTATGTCCGAAAGGACGGGACGACATTTCCCGTGCGACTTTGTGTTACAGCGATTCGCTCGCAAGATCAGCAGATTGTAGGTTTTCTAGGAATCGCCGAAGACATTTCTAAGCTCAAGGAGCTGGAGTCTTTAGTGGAACTGCAGCGGGTCAGTTTATTTTCGACAGCGAAAATGTCCGCTTTAGGTGAAATGGCCGGAGGCATCGCCCACGAAATTAACAATCCTCTCGCAATCTTGGATAGTAGAATCTCTCTTCTGCTCTTGCGATCTAAGGCACAGCAAATCGAAAGTTCATGGCTTGAGCAAGAACTGCTGAAGCTTCAAATGACAATTGTGAGAATTGCAAAAATCATCAGTGGGCTGAGGAGTTTCTCGCGTGAAGGTACCAAAGACCCCAAGACTGATGTGAGAGTCGGTGACATCATCGATGGTACGCTTGATCTTTGCCGTGAAAGGTTTAGCAATCATGGAATACAGATCAGTTTGCGTGGTGACATGGCTGTGACCATTTCATGTCGCGCTGTTCAGATTTCTCAGGTTTTGATGAATCTCTTCAATAACTCTTTCGATGCAATCCATGACCTTGACGAGAAATGGATCAGTATCGACGTGCAAACTAGTTCGAATGCCACGAAGATAGTTGTGACCGATAGCGGTCTAGGTATCGAAGAGGAAACGATAAAAAAAATGATGGAACCTTTTTTTACGACTAAAGAATTAGGAAAAGGCACAGGACTTGGATTGAGTATATCGGCTGGAATTATGGCTGCTCACGCCGGCAATTTACGGTATAACAAGATGAGTTCAAATACGCAGTTTATTCTGGAGTTCACGCATGCTTGATCTTACCTCAAGAACAATTCTCATCGTCGATGACGAGCCAGAGCTTCTCGAAATCATGTCACAGATCCTTGAGATGCGAGGGGCTAAAGTTCTGACGGCAAAGAATGGAATCCAGGCTTTTACTGTGTGGAGCGAGAACCAGCAAGTCGATCTCATTATGACAGATGTGGCCATGCCGGGCAAAGATGCCGATGGCATCAGCTTGGTTAAGAAAATCCGTGCGGTCTCATCAGGTAAGCCGCCAATCATCATGATCACCGGTTACTCGCGCCAATCTGAAGCCGCGGCGTTGGCGGCCGGTGCGGCGGTCGTTTTTGCGAAGCCTTTCAGAACTCAGGAGATTGAGTCTGCAATCGGTAGACTATTGGAAGAAGATAAAAACCAAAATAAGGGATAAGCCGGTTTCTGTTTTAGACCATCATTCCTCTAGGTCATCAACAAGTCTTAAGTGTCTGCAGATGCTCTAGCGTCGATGAGCTTCGTCATTCCGACGAATCATCTCACGCACGTATCGCGAGTTAATCTTGGTCCAAGCTTCATGTGTAACTGCACGTAGGCGCATCGAATCTCTGTCCGTCATGGCAAGGTAACGACAGGCGAAGCGAGTCTCCAGGTGCAAAAAGCGCACAAAGTTTTCTGGATTGCTGGCATACATGCCCGTTGCCGTTGCGCTCTCCACGCGAGTCGGCATGAAGGTAAATGTGGTCCAGCTAATTCCCATGACCATAATTTTTAAGACATTGAAGCCAAGGCCACGGCGATCGGCGCGATCGTAGTGTTCATCCAACCACTCTGTGTCTTGAATGAGCCGATCGACGTCCTGCTCCCGCACGCCTGCAAGCCGCGCTTTGACTTCTTTGTACTGGTTGCACGGAGTAGGTGTGGCCCAGGCCGAAGTGACGTTTATCAGTAGTAACATCAAGAGAATTTTCATGACCGTAGCTTCCCCATGGTGCGTCCAATTAAGTTGGCCAACGGGAGAGCTTGCGCCTTGAGAAGATCGAGTCCTGGGCTGGCCCCAACGGGAGTCGGCGTGAGGCCAATCTTTTTCATGCGTTTTCTGATGCGATGATTGACCTGCAATGCCCTCGTCGAACGGAGGGTGTGGTCGTTATGGAAGAAAAACGACAGAGAAATAGAAACATCCTCAGGGCCATTTTTTACGTAATGCCCAGAGACGAATGGGATATGAATCATCTCACCAGGGGTGAAATCAAACTTTGTTGCGTACTGGTCTTTGCTTTCGTCCCACGGTGGTCGTTGCTCTGTGCGATCAATGTACGCTTCGCAGTCTTCGGCGCTGATGACTTCTTCTTTCATCGGTGGGAAGACGGCCACTTGTTTACTGCCACGAAACTGCATCAGAAAATTAGAGTATCGGTCAAAGTGAAAAGGCGTCATGGCGTTCGGAGAGGCGATGAACATCCAGAACATGGGTTCCATCGCTTGTTTTCCAATCCCACGAATTTTCATCAGCTGGCTCACATCATCAACCAGGTCATTAAAAAGACCATGGAACGATGGATGAGTTTCTGGGTTCTTTACGGCGATATAGGAGTTTGAAGTGCGAATGTTTTCAATCGTCTCCGAAAGAGTGAGTCCGTTTTTATGTTCGATGTGGGCGCGATCGAAGTTGATCCCTAGATCGCTGAGCCCCTTTGAGTACATCACTTGATGGTTTGGGATTTCTGGTAGAGCTTTCGAGAGGCTCTCAATGCTCAAAGCCGGGTGGCCAAGAAGTTTATGCTTAAACTTGAAGGGTTTACGGTCCAGTAGCTGTATGTCTGAAGGTGCTTCGAAGCTTTTAAACATGGCCGGCCCTAGGTTGTTAGCCCTCAGGGTAACGGCATCTTGGACTGGGTCATAGGGGGTAAGTAAAAAGAACCGAGAAAAGGGATAAGCCGGATTCTGTTTTAGACCATCATTCCTCTAGGCCGACAGTTACCTGGCGGCTCCAGCACTCTACCCGTGAACTTGGCCAAGCGGGCCTCAGGCGTTCACCTATGTGAGCTTGCACCTCGTAGAGTTTACCTGGTTTCACTACGCACTTCTTTCGAAGCCATACATACTTTCTGTTGCACTTGTCCTCACCTCACGGTGGGCGGGCGTTACCCGCTACGATGCTTTATGGTGTCCGGACTTTCCTCCCGGGGTTACCCCCCAGCGATGATCCCCTTTTCTCGGTAGGGCTTTATAGAATGCTGAACGCTACCCGGCAACCGCCTTATAGGGGAGAAAGAGGCGTCCACAGCTTGAGCAAGATTTGAGCTGATACTGGGTATCCACCTCTGATTCAACGGATTTAGAAACGGCAAAGCGACAGAACTGACATTGTTGAGACTGAATACGGCTAAAGACACCATGAGCAGGATTTTTAGCGGCGATTTTCTGGTAGCTCACCAACCAGCCTTCCGGCAGTTCGGGGACGAGAGCTTTTTGGCGATCAAGGGCGATTTTTTCTTTCAGACGAAGTTCGGAAAGTTTGTTGTCGATATCGCGTCTAATGTCTTCGATCGTTACAGAAAAGCCAGCTAAGAACGTACGATCTTCTTCAATCAAGATTTCTGTTTCTTGCTGCTTCACCAATATATTAAGACCTTCTTCTTCCAGCTTACTGATTGCCTCAGGTGCTAGACGTTGAGTCAGCAGACGGTCCAACTCAGCCATCTTGTGATTCATGGCACGTACGTCAGCCTCGCGCGTTGCAAGCAATTGCCGACGCTCAGCAAGTTCTGCTTCGCGACGTTTTAACCGAGCAAGCTCCTCGTCCATGGCGGATTTCGCTAGCATGGCCTCACGACCGAGAGAGTCGTATTCTTTAAGACGGAAAAAATCATCCACTTCTGGCATAGGTTCCCCTAAACTCTGACCGATAAGAAACAACCATGACATCAAAAATCCTAACTTACAAACAACTTGAATTGGCCAACGCTCTCGAGAAAGCGCGTGATCAACGCGTGTTTATTGTGGTGGATGCCAAGGTGAAAAACATGCTGCCACAGTGGCTGCAGTTTGCGCCGGATGTTTTTTGGTTGAACCAACCAGAAGAACAAAAAAATCTGGATGTATATGCAGAAGCTACCAGCTTCTTTTTGAAGCAAGGTATTCTGCGCGGCCACACCATTCTGGGTATTGGTGGCGGTGCCACGACAGATTTTGCGGGCTTCATTGCCGCCACACTCTTTCGTGGTGTTCGTTGGATCGCTGTGCCCACCACGTTGATGGGCATGGTGGATGCGGCCATCGGTGGCAAGACCGCTCTCAACACTCCCGCGGGAAAAAATCTTTTGGGTGCGTTTCACGAACCTGATGAAGTCTGGCTCTGCACAGATTTTCTCAAGACGCTGACGAGTCATGATTTGCTTTCAGGCAAAGGTGAGATTCTTAAGTACGGCCTGTTGGACAAGAATATTTACGACACCATCATGGCGCCAAAGATTGTGATGGATGAACTCATCCTCCAGTGCGCGCGCTACAAGCTTGAAGTGGTCGCTCGCGATCTTCATGATAAAGGTGAGCGCGCCTACCTCAATCTCGGCCACACACTCGGACACGCCTTTGAGCATGTGTTGCGCATTCCTCATGGTGTAGCTGTCACCATGGGCATCAAGTATCTTTTCAAAGCTTTTGAACAAAAAGAAGGCCTCGCAGCCTTTGATGACATGTTTAAAAAACTAGATCTCGATGATGAGAAGACGGACATTTCGAATTACAAACGTCTTGACCGTGCGGCTTTCTGGGCGGCTTTAAGTCATGATAAAAAGCGCACGACCGAAGGTGTGAACCTCGTCTTGTTAGATAAGGTGGGAACTCCTCGTTTACAGATGACCCCGCTGTCGCAGCTTAAAAGTCGCTTGGAGGCTTTGAGTGACTTTAAAGGTTGAGCCTGGCTTTCTCGCCACGCCGTTTACGTTGCCGGCTTCTAAATCACACGCCAATCGTTTTCTGATTCTCGCGGCTCGTCGCCAGCAACCGACCATCATTCGAGGTCTACCCGTAAGCGAAGACGTTCAATTTCTACTCAAAGCCCTGCGTTTGATTGGGCTTGAGATCCAGGGCGAGACTGACGTGTCCTTTAGTAATTCATTTCCCAGCTGTGAATCGAATGAATCCACTGATGTGACTCTTAGTGTGGGTGAAGGCGGAACAACAGCACGTTTTCTGGCGGCACTTGTGAGTGCAGGAAAGCGTCGTTACGTCTTGCGCACCTCGGGCCGGTTGGCCCAGCGACCGTGGAGCGAGTTGATTGAGGCGTTGAGTTCTGCAGGTGCTCAGGTGCAGTGGCAAGGTGCGGATCTCTACATTCAAGGCCCAGTTGATGTCTCGCGCTTACCTCAAGAAATTTCGGCGGCCCGTAGTACCCAGTTCGCTTCGGCTTTGCGTTTAGCATTCGCCATTGATGGCTATCACGTGACTCCCACCATGCTGACGAGTTCACGGCCCTATTGGGATATGACAGAAGAGTCAGTGGAGAAAATTCAGCACGGAGCTGTGACTGTTCCTCTTGATTGGAGTTCAGCGGCCTATCCACTCGTGTTCGCAGCCGTTGCGAATCAAACGATCACTCTTCCTGGTTTGCTGCCGGACGGCCAAGCCGATCGAGCGGTTTACGATCTGCTCGCTTCTCGTGGAGCAGCCAAGTTTCTTGTTGATGGGATTCATGGACGTGGACTTGAGAATCGTCGACCTCTTCAGATGAGTGTGCTGTCTTGTCCTGATCTCGTGCCGGCATTGGCTTTCTTAGCCGCCCATCTTCAAGGAGTCTCAGAGCTCTCTGGTGTAGGCATCCTTCGCCATAAAGAGAGCGATCGTTTAGTGGCCGTGTTGTCATTGCTTAAGCAGTGTGGTGTGGCGGTTGAGCATGATGAGAAAGAAGATGTGCTGAAAATCACCGGTGGGATTCAAGCAGGCCCGTGGGATTTAGAAGTGCCTGCGGATCATCGTTTGGTTATGACAGCGGCTTTATTTTTACGTGCCCACAACGGAGGAAGACTTCCCCACCCAGAAGCGGTGAGGAAGTCTTTTCCGAATTTCTTTGATCTCTTTAAAACCTAAATCCTAGTAGTGGATGTAGACGATAGTGCCCCAGCTATCGACGGTTGGTTTTGCACCAACGATACCTGCGATGCGCTCTACACTGTGAGTTTTAACAGTGTTGTTTGTGATGCGTGTGCGGCCTCCGCCTTCGTTCACAGTACCGAAATCACCGGCTTCAATTCCACGGCCAGTCAACATAGTCTCAAGACGAACTTTGAGAGAGATATCAACTTCTGAATCGTTCGGGCGACCGACTGCGCGAGCGTACTCCGGACCTTGCAAGCGAACACATCCGCCTGAAGCACGTTTGCCAAGACTACCTTGGTGACCGGCATCGTTTGGAGTCGCGTGAAGAGCGATACCGTTGAAGATGAAGACGGCGTTAGGCATTTGAGAACCGGCCCATGTGCCAGAAACGTATGAGCGGTACATTTTGTATGGACGGAAGAAGCCAGCAGGAGTCGTTGCACAGTAAGACTTGTTTGAAGCCTTCACAGTTTCTTCCTTACCGGTTGATATGCTCACTTCCAAAACTTTCTCCAAGTTGCCCGCGAGCAACGTGTAGATCTTCATAGTTTGGCCAGCAGCGTTTCTCTTCACAACATCAAACTTCTTCGTAGCTGCGTTGAACTTGTAGTACTCACGTGGGCTTTTGTTAACAGCGATGAAACGTGGTTCAGGATTACTGATACCAGCGTTCAACATGCGAAGTTGTTCAGCTTGAAGAGCGGCCAAGATTTGGTCTTCAGACAATTCGAACAAGTTTACTTTGCGACCGCACATTTCACCTTTGTTCTTATCAAGAACAAGGTTGTTCAACTGATCGGCCGTAGGAGCATCCATTTCAGCGATGCGACCTGAAGCTGATACAGCGCTGTTCAATGAATTGAAGCTAAATGATTCGGCTGCTTGCTTAGCATCCAACTCGCGCATCTCTTCCATCGACATCGCGCCTTCCGCGAGCATCTCCTGAGCGTTGATTGAATCTGCGCTGTTAGCGAAAGCGCTAAAAGACAAAAGGGCCAAAAGGCCGATGAGGGGCTTTTTCACGGGGGTGTTCCTTTGTTAATGGGCAAAACATCAAACTTGTGCGGTGCAATATAGCTTAGTTCTGATAAAACACGAGGGGGCATGAAATTATTTCTGTTCTCAAGGAGTTCCCATGGCCAAGTCGTTAGAAGAATACTGTGTCGCTCACTCCATTCGTCCCTCGGCGCTGACTTTTGAGCTGGCCGACTACACTCGCAAGGCCATCCCTGGTAGCAATATGCTGATTGGAGAGCTTGAGGCGTCGCTGTTGAGCTTCTTGATCCACACTGTTGGTGCCAAGCGTGTGTTGGAGCTGGGGACGTTTACGGGCTACTCAGCGCTTTGTATGGCGGAACAGCTGCCCAGTGATGGCGAACTCATCACCATCGATGTGAATTCGGGAACCACCGCCTTAGCTCAGAGCTACTGGGATAAAAGTCCTCACGGTAAAAAGATCCTCGCGCGCCTTGATGGCGGCGAAGAAGCACTGGCCAATCTTAAAGGTGAGTTTGATTTGATCTTTGTCGATGCGGATAAAGTGAATTACCCGCTCTATGTGACGTGGGCGCGAGATCATCTTTCAGAGAAAGGGGTCATCGTGGTGGATAATACTCTGTGGAGTGGCAAAGTTCTGAGCGAAAACCCAGACCAGCACACTGTTAAAATCATGGAAGCGACCCGCATTGCCACCGGTTGGGATGATTTTGTGGCGACGCTATTGCCTGTGCGCGATGGGATGTTGCTGTTGAAACGTAAGCGCTAGTCGAAGAACGCGCCATCCAACGGATAGACACTACTACGGATATAGCCGCGAGGGCGTGAAGTGCCATTCTGCCAAGCCGAAAGAAAGCGATCCTGCCACGCGCGCGCCTGAGTTGAAGCCGTGGTGTGATTGAGAATCACGAAACGCACGGGTTTTTCACTCTCAATCCATCCTGCCAGTGACGAAGTGTGTTTGAGTGTACCCGTTTTAGCAGCGATTGATTCTTTCAAATTGAGATCATTTAAAAAACGATCGCGATAAGAACCAAAGTCTGTTCCCACGCCCACCACATCATTGATCTCTAGACCGTGAGCTTGGATTTTAGTCTCGAGTGTCTTTAGCATCGTGAGAATCGTCTGGCAGGTGGCGGTGTTATCTAGGCGCGTTTCACCGCTGATGACCGGCAGTCCTGAACCGTTATGAAATTTATAGCTTCCCGCGATCGTCGTGGCCGGGTCTTTCACTCGGCGTGCTTGTTCCCACAACATATTGGCCACCATGTTCTTCGACATGATGTTCATCGCCTTAAGAATGGTCACAAGCGTTCGTGAGGTGTGGCGTTGAACTGTGACCCCAGCGAGATTGAGCAAGGGATTGGTATGACCAGGAGCGATCTTGACGGTGGCGATACCACTTGTGGGAAGAGGGAAGTCGATGCCTTCTTCTTTTTGAAAGGCGAGCACAGCGGCCCGGCGTTGGTTGGCCACCGCTGTCAAAGCACCACTGGCCGTGAAGTAACGACCTAAAGCCGCTTGGACGAGAGGGAAGGTCGCTGGAGTATGTTGTGACTGCGCGGTATCAGTGAACACAAATGCGCCATCAAAAGTCAGCTCTGTAATGCGAGTCACTCCTTGATCTTTCAACGCCTGAATCAATGCAAAGATTTTTTCTTCCTCAAACCATGGATCCATTCCGCCAGCGATGTGGACGCGAGTGCCGAGACGGTAAACTGTGGTAGTCCAGGTTTTTTCGGGGCCGTAAGCCTCGAGTGCCAACAACGTCGTGAAAAGTTTTGTGACCGAAGCCAGACGTTGTGTGGCATCGCCGCGATAAGCACCGCTGGCCCCTGTGCTGTCTTGCCAGCAAAATGCCTGTTGATTGAGAGGGCCCAAAGTCGCGGCAGGATAGTGACGACGCAAAAGCTCTACGGGGTCTTGCGCCCACGCCGTAGCTGAGAAAATAAGGAGAATGAAAAGCAGTCTCATGGGCGGGAATTATGGCCCAAAATGGCAGGCAGAAGGGCGGGGCATGTAAGGGTTACATGCCCCGAGAAGACTAGAATTTAGCTACTAAGCTAGTGGTCGTGATGTAGTCGTAATGCTTAAGTGCTGGGTCAGC
>JBEIPE010000092.1:0-9672 GCA_040377215.1 Halobacteriovoraceae bacterium | reverse complement strand
TCTGTGCGGTAATAAGCGAGCTACAAATAAGCAGCATTAGCTGATTGTTTTGGGCAACTAGTTTAAGAAAGTCAGCATCTTGATGACGTTCATAAGGGTAAGCACGGTGATGACGGCTCTGATAATCATAAGATCTCCTTTGTGTTGGTAAGGAAATCGTATCGGCTCTCAAATTGGAGAGCGCTTTTTTGAATTAATTGCCCGTTGTTAGCTCTCAAGGGATGAAGTGCTTATTTGCAACAATGCTTTAGGACCTCATGAAAAAAGCATCCGGTCTGAGATCTCGTCGTCAGGCCCGGCTCATTTTCGATTATAATAGAATGGTAGACGATTACTTTTCTTTTATAGGATGCCTATGCTGAACTTTCCTGTGCCCCCGGAGTACTGCCTGATCTTGAAAGCTCTCAACGATACGAGCTCTCTGCGAGAAGCAGCGATCATGCTCGATCATGATCCGGGTGCTTTAGCTCGTAAGATTCAAAAGATCTCCACTGAGTATAGTTTTGTTCATAAAATCGAAAATCGCTGGGTGCTGACAGAGCAAGGCAGACGACTGGTTCAGTGGGTTGATGAGTCAGCTGCCATTCAGCATTCACTGTTAGGTGGAAAACCCACTTTCCGAATTGCTTCCTATGTCTGGCTGACTGAGCAAGTTTTGATTCCTTATTTCCATACTCTCGATGAGAAGACGGCAGATAAGTACGTCTGGTCTTTCAAAGTCTTGTTCGCCAATTTTGAGAAAGAGCTTTTGGGGAGTCGAGTGGATTTTGGTTTTGCCGCTCACGCGCCCTTTGATCCTGAGATCAGTCACAAGAAACTTGCCGGTGACTATTGGTGCATCATCGCTCCGACGGCGTGGCAGGCCGACATGGCGGGAATGAGCAAAGACCAGATCGTTGAGTACCTCAAAAAGAAACCTTTCATTCGCCGAGATAAGTACGATATTGAGGAGGCGGTTGGATTTGCCCCGCAAGAAATTGCCCATATCAATGTTCAGGGAGTGCCCGCCATTCGTACGGCCGTTATTCATGGCCACGGTTGGTCGTGTGTTCCATCGATAGCGGTCAAGACGAGTATCGCGCGCAAAGACCTCTTCCGCGTCGACTATCAGCTCAGTGAGTTCGGCGAAATCTATCTCTGGTGGCTGCGCTCACGTAAGGACTTGAAAGAGCCAGCGGGCATCCTGGCCAACTGGTTTAATAGCTGTTTGAGCTAGTGCATTAATTCATAAAAAATGACATTCAGCTGACATGGCGATTGGGCTGTGGGGTAAGATAGCAGGGCATGAGGATCTATCTCTCTCTGATTGTGACTGCCATTTTGCTTTCGTTTTTGACGGCCTACTTCGCCTTGAACTTGCAGCGTGAGCAATTCGCTGAGCCTCATGACTTGGTTAAGCTCCACAAACTAAGCCTCAAATTTCAAATGCAAACTCGGCCTCTCATGGAGCTTGACCTCAGCGCCATGTATCCCACTCGCGGCTACTTTCAATTGATCCAATCCATTCCCACACCGTTTAGCCAAGCTCCTCGTTTCTCAAAGCGCTGTGGTCAGCGGGCCAATCGCATGACGAAGAGCCTCACAGACAAAGTAGAAATCTGGGAGACATTCCGTTGCCAAGAGATCCGTGAACTACCGGAATACTTCTTCGAGTTTCCACCTTTTATTCATGACAGCGGCGAAAGCTACGCGTACTTGGCCTATACATCCGGGATGGCCCCTTTTAATGATTCAAGTTGGATTAAAAAGAACCTCAATTTTTTCCACATCTCTGAGCTGCGTATGTTGCCGCTGGAAAGCCTCGATGAGCGCTTTAAAATTCTCGCAGGTCTGGATAATTCTCATTTTGAAGGGATTATCAATGGTCACTCCGCACTGCTGACCAATGATTTCTACTTGGTTAAAAAACAAAAGAAAGTCGGGCATTTCTACAGCGTTTACCACCGATCTGAGTTCGAGCGTTTTCTCAATACGTACTCCTACTACCCGAAAGAATTTAGGCTAGGCGAATCCTGCTTCTATCAAGAGGGTGGTGTTTGTTGGCAACGAAACTCCAATAACATTTTGCAAAAGCTCAGGCCTTCTTCGACCATTATTTTTGCGTCCTCGGTTTTGATTTTGGTGTTGGTCTCATTGAGTCTTTATTCACGAATCAAGATGCAAAACAAAGAAGAGGAACGTAAGCGCCATGCACTGCGCGTGCTCACTCATGAGCTGCGGACTCCCGTGGCCAATCTTCTTCTGCAGATTGAAGAGATCAATAAGAAGTCCCATGACCGCGATCCGGTTTTGCAAGAAGAGTTGCTTAAGATGGAAGGGGAGATTTATCGCCTCAAGCGTTTGGCAGAAAAAAGTTCGAGCTATCTCAATTCGGCGCAAGACAAGGGTCTCATCACTTTTGATATGAAAGAAGTGGCTTCGTTTAATGAGCTGATGGAAAGTCTGCTGGAAAGTTACGATGGGATTCAGTTGCAGGAATTGGCGACAGATCAGCGAGTTGTGTTGGATGTTTACTGGTTTAGCATCTGTCTTAAGAATCTGGTGGAGAATGCCATGGCTCACGGCGCTCGACCGATTCAAGTTCAATGTAGCAGTGATGGTAGCTATGTGCGCATCGATGTGATTGATCAAGGCACTATCAAGGCACAGTCGGCGGCGGCTGGATTAGGAATGGGACTGAGTATCGTAGAAAATATTATGGAAGAGATGAAAGGCAAGCTCACTCAGGGCACTTCGCCCACTCGCTTCTCGCTCTATTTGAAGGCCAATGTATGAAGCAGGTTCTGATTGTAGAAGATGATGCGAATCTCGGTCAGTCTTTAAAAAAAATCTGTGAAGGTGAGGGGATGGTCGCCCATCTCGCGACGAGTTTGTCTGAGGCCCGTGGGATTATTTCCGATTCCTTAGATATTGTGGTGCTGGATTGGATGCTGCCGGATGGGCAGGGCATTGATTTCCTCAAGGAAGTTCGCCAGACACAAAAAAGCATTCCGGTGATCATGCTCACGGCGCGCACAGAATTGATTGATAAAGTGTTGGGCCTTGAAACCGGTGCCAACGACTATATGACCAAACCTTTTGAATCTCGCGAGCTCATTGCCCGCATCCGCGTGCAGCTCCGTGAGAAGCATGACAGCAGTGATAAAGCCGAGCGGCTTGTTTTTGGCCGTCTGGTCATCAACACCAAAAACAAAGATGTGCTGTTTGATGGTGAGCGCGTGACCATGACCAAGATGGAGTATGAGCTCATCAAGATCTTGGCCGAGAACCCGCAGCAGACATTTTCGCGAGAAAACCTGCTGGATAAAGTTTGGGGCTACGATAATTACCCTACGACACGCACCGTCGATAACCATGTGCTGCAGATTCGTCAGAAAACTAGCGATGAAGTCATCGAAACCATTCGCGGTCTCGGTTATCGCTTGGGAATTGTCAGCTCGAAATGACCTCGATTTGACCTCGAAATGACTCCCTTATTTTGTCCTTTGTTACGATCTGTTGGTGAGCGGAACGCAACCAATGGAGAACAACATGAAGTCAGGAATCTTATTCATACTCGCTGGATCACTGATCGCTGCGAGCTGCACCACTGAGACACAATTTAGAAATCAAGTCGCTAAGGCCATCGCCAATGATCCCAGCATCATCGCCCAGGCCATTGAGAAAAACCCCGTTCAGATTTTGACCGCCCTTCAAAACGCTTCCAAGAATGCCCAGGAAGCGCTCGCCAAAGAGAAAGAAGCCCAGGACAGAAAGGCCCTCGAAGAAACCTTTGAGAAGCCTCTCATCACAGCGATCCGTTCGGATGAATCCATCTTAGGGCCTAAGGATGCGCCCATTACGCTGGTTGAGTACTCAGATTTCGAGTGTCCTTTCTGTGCTCGTGGCTTCGGAACAGTCAAAGAGTTGATGACGAAGTACAAAGGCAAGATTCGCTTCGTGTATAAGCATTTGCCTTTGAGCTTTCACCCGCAAGCGCTGATCTCCGCGAAGTACTACGAAGCCATTCGCTTGCAAGATGAAAACAAGGCCTTCGCGTTTCACGATGAGATTTACAAAAATCAAAAGAAGCTCAGCGGGGGAGTCGCGTTCTTGGATGCGACCGCCAAGAGTGTGGGCGCGGACTTGAAGCGTCTTAAAAAGGATGTGGAATCACCGGCGATCGCGAAACGAATTGATGATGATATCCGCGAAGCGGCGAGCTTAGGTATCGAAGGAACTCCAGGTTTTGTGATCAATGGGGTTCCCGTGCGAGGCGCCTATCCGGCCGACCACTTCGTGGGGATCGTGGATGAGTTGCAAAAGCGCGGGAAGCTACAGATCTAGATTTTAGGTAAGCCTGCATGGGCCAGGGGCGAATGCTCCTGGCATAGTTAATAAAAACAGACCCTTGGCGACGTATTAAAGATTCATACGGTATGGAATAAGGCTTGTGTTCGTGTTATCAAACACGGGTCTTATTCATCATACAAGGATCATTTATGCGTTTCGTCGCTCTCTCTTTGCTGTTGTTGCCGCTCGCGGTTCAGGCGCAAACACTCACCGATAGTATCCGTGGCTACAGCGATCATGTGCACTCTTCGTATGCGGAAGTTCTCGATCGTGCAGAAACTCTGCGCGACGCCATTCAAACTTTCACCACCACCCCTTCAGTCGTTACCCAAGAAATGGCGAAGTCTGCTTGGAAAGACGCCCGCGAAGCTTACGGCCAAACCGAAGTCTTCCGTTTCTACAACGGCCCCATCGATCGTGATGGTGGACCAGAAGGTTTGTTGAATGCCTGGCCATTGGATGAAGCCTACATCGACTACGTCGTGGGCGCTCCTGCAGCGGGCATCATCGGCAACACCACGGAATACCCGGTCATCACCAAAGAGCTCTTGATCCAATTGAACGAGCTTGATGGTGAGAAAAATATCTCAACGGGTTATCATGCCATTGAGTTTTTACTCTGGGGCCAAGACTTCTTTGCTGAAGGAGCAGGCCAGCGTACATTCGAAGATTATCTCACGGCTCCCAACGCTGCTCGCCGCGCTCAGTACTTGAATGTCATCGCCGATATGTTGGTGGATGATGTTGCTGGTCTTGAATCAGAGTGGCGTGCTGACGGTGCTTTCCGTGCAGAATTCTCTGCCTTCCAAGATACTGTTGCGATGAAGAAGATTCTTTCCGGCATCATCTTCATGGCGGGCGATGAACTCTCAGGCGAACGTATGTACGTCGCTTACGATTCTCGCGGTCAAGAAGACGAGCAGTCATGCTTCAGCGACATGACTCACATGGATATCCAGTGGAACTACTGGGGTGTTGAGAATGTCATCAAGGCCACAGGTCTTTTGGAACTTCCAGGCGTGAAGGGCACAGCAGTGGCCACGCGTATTGCTGAACGCATGACCAACATCCGCGCCATGCTCGCGGGCATTCCTGCCCCTTTCGACCAAGCGATTGTAAACGAAGGTAGCCGCTCCATGATTCTCACGTCTGTGGAAGAGCTTGAAGCTCTCGCCCTGGACCTGGTTGAAGTCTCGATCATCCTCAAGGCACGCGTAGAATACTAATGAAAAAACTGCTTCTCTTGGCGGCTTTCGTTTGCGCACCGGCGTTTGCCGGTGAGGCACCGCCATTGGATCCGTCTGAAGAGTTTGCTGGTGGCGCAGGCTCCACCTCAGATTTTTCCGTGCAGGCCTTCAGTCATCCGGCCAGTGGAACCCGTGGCGAACTTCGCCGCGAGTTTAATGTCGGAAATAGCTTCTTTAATACCGTTTGGGTTTCATCGCCGTCGTCTACCACTTTGCGCGATGGTCTGGGCCCGGTCTTTAACGCTGTCTCTTGTAGTGCATGTCATTTCAAAGATGGCCGCGGGCGTGGACTTCCTGAGATGGAAGGCAAAGTGGATGTTTCATTGCTCTTTCGTCTTCGCCAAAAAATCGGACCTCGTGAAGTCATTCCTCATCCGAGCTACGGCGGACAATTTCAGCCGAACAGTATTATGGGAGTCACGGGCGAGGGCGAAGTGCACGTGAAGTATCAGCGCATTGCTGTGAGCTACTCGGATGGCACACTCACTGAACTGATGAAACCGATTTATCAATTTGTTAAACTCAACTTTGGTCCCTTGATCGATACGATTGCTTCACCACGAGTGGCCCCGCAGATGATCGGCCTTGGTCTCGTTGAGGCCATTGAAGAAAAAGATATTTTAAAGCGGGTAGACCCTAACGACAGTGATAGCGATGGAATTTCTGGCCGTGCTAATTATACAGCAACAGGCCTAGGCCGCTTTGGGTGGAAAGCCGGTAAAGCAAGTTTGATCGAGCAAAACGCTGCGGCCTTTAATGGCGATATCGGCATCACCAGTCCGCTTTTCCCGACGGAAGAGTGCACGTCGGTGCAGCCGGATTGTCAGCGTGAGCAGACCACGGAAGATATTGATCTGGTCCGTTTGCAGCAAGTCACCACCTACACACAGCTCCTTGCCGTTCCGGTGCGCCGTAACTTCAACGATCCGCAGGTCAATGCAGGTCGCGAAGTCTTCCACCAAATCAACTGCACCAGCTGTCACACCCCAAGTTACGTGACGAGCGCGAATGCCTCTCACGAGGTCTTGAAGAACCAGCGCATCTATCCTTACTCAGATTTCTTGTTGCATGACATGGGCGATGCTTTGGCCGATGACGTCGAAGAATATGCCAACGAAGACTTGGCCACGACCCGCGAATGGCGCACGCCACCGCTGTGGGGCAATGGTCTTGTCCCTACAGTGAATGGCCACAGTCGTTACTTGCATGATGGAAGAGCGAGAAGCCTAGAAGAGGCGATCTTGTGGCATGGAGGGGAGGCGCAAAAGTCGAAAGACGCTTTCACTGCACTCCCCAAAACTCAGCGGGACTATTTGATTCTATTCTTAGAGAGTCTCTGAAAGACGACGATCAAAAACGATCCGCACAGAGTTTGTTGTGCACACATCGTTCGCTTCATCTTTAATCACTTCAACCGCCACATAACGAAGACCGCGCTTTGAACCTTCGTAAGCGACGTTTTTCAATTGGCCGTCGAGGAAGTCTTTCCCGGGATTACAATTTTGCTCGTCACCATTGGTCACGACAAGTGAGTGAGTAAAGTCGAGAGTCTTGTCGTCACGGTTACGATCTAAGTACACACCATAAGTGCAAGTTTGATCCTCAGAAGGAGTGAAGGTGGCTTCGAACAAGAACTTGTTTAAGTCTTTGTCCGCCGCGAGCTGACGGAATTGAATGCTGTGAGCACGAAATGATTCGGGAGTAGCGACGTAGCTGTTTCCGAAGGTCCCGCAGTCATAACCAGCGGCCAAGGCACGGTAAGTGATGCCTTCAGGAAGCTTAAAGGTTTCAGTCCAGGTGGCCTGGGCCCAAGCAGAAGGATCGAGAAGAACAGTAGCTAAAAGGAGAGTTTTCATAGCGTTTGATGTACCAAACTAGGCCACAAATACCAATGGACTCATTGTTAACGGTGTCGAATTTATATAAATGGCCCTAGTATAATTGTATGGAAAGAGAACCAGGATTCCATCTCCCGATTTTTAAAAGCCGTTTGTCCGACGAGCAGCTGGCGTATTTTATTCAGATAACGGATAAGATGCTGGCCGATGGTGGCTTCCCCCATATGGATGCGAGTAAAGAGTTGGTAGGGGAATTCGAAGAGGGTGCGCAGTATCAGTTAAATAGGGCCCTCTGGAATGACTTTGACCAAGATCTCCAGCCGAAGATCAGAGACTATGTGCTTAAGCTTTCAGGTAACCGATATCACGCCAATAAAGTAACGATGCTCAAAGCTTGGATGGTTTCGCAGAGAGCGGGTGATTATAATCCGCTTCATTCTCATGCGGGTACACTCTCGGGAATCATGTATCTCAAAGCTCCAGATGAAATATTTGTTCCTGGTAGTGTCGATGGTTATCTCAACTTTAGCTTTGGTCTTTTAGATGTGGATTCTCTCCACTTTATGGGCACAAACCTCATCCGCCCGGTTGCGGGTGATATGTACCTCTTTCCTTCTTGGTTGAGTCACACCGTCTATCCTTTTAAAGGAACGGCCGAAAGACGATCTCTCTCGTTTAATTACACTGTCACTGTTGCCCTAAACTCTTAGTCACAATATAGAAATTACTCAGCAGTGCTCTTAATTTGCGATTTTATGGCAAGCTCGCGCCTATGAAAATAGGCTTTCTTATCGTTCTGTCGATTGCAACGACTGCGCACGCGGCGATCTTTGGCGTGGATAATCGTGAAGCGATCAAACCGAGTTCGCCTCATTATCAGGTCGCCCGTGCCACTGCGATTTCAGTGCTGAGCAGTTTGCACAAACCTGCGGGCCCGGGCGCCATCAGCTTATGGGTCGATGAACTGGTCAATCTTTGTCCGACTGAGCGATTCGCCAAAGACCCGTCGCTCTCATACGCTTGTAGCGGATTTCTCGTCGCACCGGATCTCATCGTGACGGCAGGTCATTGCATGGTGAACACAGGCGAGAGTCGCAATGAAACGAAGAATCACTGTGAGGCCTTCTCATGGCTTTTCGATTTTAACGTCGACGTGAATGGGCAAATCAACACGGATAACGTCCCAGCTGCGAATCTATACAAATGCAAACAAGTGGTGTTCGCCGTTAAAGACGAGCGTGCGCCGTTCCGGGACTATGCTCTCGTACAACTCGATCGTCCGGTCGTAGGCAGAACTCCGTTGAAGCTAGCGAGTGCACCCATTCCTGCAGGGTCCTTGCTTTCGATGATTGGTTACCCCCTGGGTACACCGGCGAAGCGATCAGCTCCGGCCACAATCTTGCGGACCAATCCCGCTCATCAAGTGCTGATCACGAGCCTTGATGCGATGGAAGGGAACAGCGGTAGCGCCGTCTTGAATGCGAAGAATGAAGTGGTTGGAATTCTGATTGGCGGAACCCCATCGCATGGCTTTGTTCCCGCCCGCAATCGCGCTTGTGAGATCTATAACAAGTGTTCAGATGTGGGGACCAACTGTTTGCTGCCGGACACGGATACCTCAGTGTTTCCGGGCTATCAGCGTGTCGGCTCTGAAGTGCAAAGAATCGCTCCTGTCCTTGAGTTGATTAAGCAGCTTCGATGAAACAGATCACCATCCCCGAGATGTTGGACCGAGCAGCTCGCCTTGAGACTCTGGCGCACAGTCAGGTTGCCACATGGAAAAATGAAAAGCAGTGGGCCGAAGGGGCGCGGGATTGTTTGCAAGAATGCCTCGGTGGTGTGAGTTTTGATCCAGTGGATTTGCTAGAAGCCTCCATGTTTCGCCAAGGGCCCAAACCAACATTTCCCAGTCTAGGATTCAGTCACCATCCATTAACTCTGTGGTCGTCTGAAGAGATGAGCTTGGATGTGTATTACTGGTACCCAGGCGAGACGACCCTGCATGATCATGGCTTTCACGGCGCCTTCATGCCTGTGATGGGAGATTATGCGGAAGTCGTTTATGACTATAAAACGAGCGCCGAATTGGGCATGGGAGTAGAGCAGGGAGAGCTCATTAAAAAAACCGAGCAAGAGGTTTTACCCAATGGCAGGGCCGTGGCGATTTATCATGCGCCTGCTTTTATCCACCAAGTGTCGCACCAAAGTTTTTGTGTCACCGTTTGTCTGCGCTCACGGTTTTCTGGTCTGGCCCT
>JBEIPE010000007.1:0-26362 GCA_040377215.1 Halobacteriovoraceae bacterium | reverse complement strand
CCGCTGATACAGCGGTCTTTGCCGAAACGTTTACGAAGGTAGGATTAGTACCCGGAGATGGCGGAGCATGGTTCCTCATTCGTGCCGTTGGACACGCCAAAGCCACCGAAATGTTTTTCACCGGAAAAAATTATTCCGCCCAAGAAGCACAAAATATGGGGCTTATTCATGAAACCGTGTCATCGGACCAGTTGGTTCGTCGGACGGTTGAGTTGGCCGACCAGCTGGCGTCTTTGCCACCCATCGCAGTGCAACTCACTAAAAAAGCGCTTCAGCACGCATACGAATCTTCGCTTACACAGCACTTGGATGTGGTTGCTGCCTTCCAAGCGATCACCCAGCGCTCATCGGACCATCAGCGTGCCGTCGACAGTTTGCTCAGTCGCACACCCGCCAGCTATCAGAACGAGTAAAATATTTTTTTGACATAGCCCGTTGTCCTCCCAACAATGGATTTAAGGGGATATGTCATGAAAATGTTTGCCGGCTTAATTGCTACGCTCTTGCTCTCTAGTTGCACCACAATCCATTTCCGTTCCAACAATGTTGTTCCTGTGACATTCCTGGGAAATCCTGAGCATCAAAAAGAAGTTGTGATCGAAGGTAAGCGTGACTTCTTCTGGTGGGGCACTGATCCAGATTTCGCTGTTGTCTTCGTTGACGAAGAAGTGAAGCGCGCTGGCTACACATCACTTTCTAAGGCCATCATCTACGAGCAGAAGAATCCTGCTGATCAACTTATTAGCTTCCTCACTTTTGGTATCTATCTTCCACGTGCGTGGACGATCACTGGATTCACCGAAGGCGAGGCGACTCCGCAACCGACAACAACGACTCAACCTTAGTTTTGACCGTCAGGAAGACTGTCTTCCAAGGATGGATAATTTGGGCCATGGATGGCCCCTTTTTATTGCTGAACATCTCTAAACTGTGATCTGCGGCGTCGTTATTGTCTTCAGAACCTGCGACGTGCAGGCAGCACGCCTCGGTTCTTCATCCTCAACTCCTAGCATCTCATCAGTTTATAAATGTTCGAAGTAGAGCCGATCTAGCTCAGAGATTTGATGAGATCGGCGAGGAAGTCGTCTTTGACGTCCTTGATCTCTTCTTCGGTCATACCGACGAACGTGGTGCGGTCTTGCACCGTCATCGCTTCATCGTGTGAGACGACAAAGCGAGAGGGGTGACGAGGGACCTCACGGCCATAGATCTTGCGTTGCTTGGCGTAGGTCATCACTAAGCGCTTGCGCGCCCGGGTGATCCCCACATAACACAGGCGGCGCTCTTCACCGATATCACCGTTTTCTTGAATGGTCTTTTTGTGAGGGAGAAGTTCTTCTTCCATGCCCACGAGATAGACGTAGTCGTACTCAAGTCCCTTGGAAGAATGCAGGGTCATGAGTGTGACTTCATGGCGCTTCTCATCGCCACCGCCCGTATTACGACTGTCCTGAGAGTCTGCGAGTAGCAAACGCTCGACGAAAGTACGGAGGCTGGCATCTTCACCAAAGCGTTCCTGGAAGCGGATAGCCGAGTTAATAAAGTTCTCAACGTCTTCTTTTTTACGTGCGGCGAACTTGGTGCTGTCGTAGCTCTTCTCGACGTAGGCCATATAATCCGTGCGACGGATGACTTCTTTCACACCTTCAACGAGGCCTTGCTTCTCAAACACCTCTTTCATGTCGCGGATGAGTTCGGTGAAAGTCGTGAGTTCGGCGCGCTTATTGTTGGGGGCCTCTTGCTCAATGACATTAAACAAGGGAACCTTCGTTTCGCCTGAGACTTTGAGATACTTGTCTAGGGTCACGTTGCCGATCCCACGATTGGGTGTATTGAGAATCCGGCGTAGACCGAGCTCATCTCGTGGATTCATAATCACCGTGAGATAAGCGATCAGGTCTTTGATTTCTTTTTTCTCGTAGAATTTCTGCCCACCGATAATGTTGTACGGCACTTGATTGAGACGGAATTGGTCTTCGAAAGGCGGGATCTGGGTGTTACTACGGTAGAGCAAGGCAATCTCACCGAGATGCACGCCATCTTTTTGGAGCTGGATAATATCGTCCACAACCACTGAGGCTTCGTGATCGCCATCCGCCGCTGACCACAAGAAAGGCTTTTCGCCTCCGACTTGTGAGGTGCGCATGGTTTTGTCTTTACGATTTTTATTTTCCTGAATCACGAGATTGGCGAGATCAAGGATAGGCCTGTAAGAGCGATAGTTCTCTTCAAGCTTGATGACTCGGGCACCTGCAAAGCGTTTCTCGAAATTCAAAATATTACTAATGTCCGCGCCACGGAACGAATAGATCGCTTGGTCATCGTCACCTACGACACAGATGTTATTGTGAGTGGAGGTGAGACCTTGGATAAAGCGAAATTGTAGCCCGTTGGTGTCTTGATACTCATCCACCATCAAGTACTTCCAGCGCTCAGAGTATTTCTTAGCGACTTCTGGATGGGCCTCAAAGAGTTTCACGACGAGGAAAAGGATGTCGTCAAAATCGAGGGCGTTATAAAAACGCAGCTTGTCTTGGTAGAAAGGATAAACCATTTCCACCGCACCATCATAAGGATTTTCTGGGTCGTAGTACTCGCTCTTCACGAACTCTTCGGCCGAGATGCCTTTATTTTTGAGCCAGCTGATCTTAGATTGCACCATGCCTTTCTCAAAACTCTTGTTGGCACGGTAGTTCTTGAGCGCCTCACGAACGATGCTCATCTGGTCGGCGGAATCGTAGATAGTGAAAAGATTGTTGTAACCTAAGTGATGAATGTCTTCGCGCAGGATGCGAATGCCCAAGGAGTGAAAGGTGCTCATGGTGAGACCTTTGCGCAGCTTCGATTGTGGCACTAGTTTTTTTACACGTTCCTGCATTTCTGCAGCGGCTTTATTGGTGAAGCTTACGGCCAGAATTTGATGCCCGGGGAGATGGAGATTCTCCAGCATATGAGCGATGCGATAAGTGATGGAGCGGGTTTTTCCAGAGCCCGCACCAGCCAAAATAAGCACCGGGCCATCGACAGTTTCGGCGGCGGCTCTTTGTTCGGGATTAAGTCCTGAGAGTGAAATCATGGGTAAATCAGTCTATGGGCCCGAGGTTAAACTGTCACTCAAAGGTACGCCTTCCTTTGGACAATTCAGTGTGTCATGAGCTAAAATGCCCGCTATGACAAAACTGAAATATCTCAATACCTCAGCTCTTCCTTACGCCAATGGGCCCCTGCACTTCGGGCATATCGCTGGAGTTTATTTACCCGCTGATATTTACACACGCCACTTGAAGCTCAAGGGTGAGCATGCCGTTCATATTTCAGGCTCGGATGAGCACGGTGTGGCGATTATGCAGAACGCCCAAAAGGCAGGACGCAAGTATCAAGACTACGTAAACGATTGGCACAAGACTCACAAAGACTTGTTTGATCGCTACCAGATTCAATTCGATTTCTTCGGACAAACATCCAGCGACTATCACCGCGAAGAAACCCTCAAATGGTTCAAGGTGCTGAACGACAAAGGCATGATTGAGAAGCGTGCGGAGAAACAACTCCAGTGCCAAGACTGCCATAACATGTTGCCAGACCGTTTTGTGGAAGGGGAGTGCTACGTTTGTGATTATAAAGAAGCGCGCGGTGACGAGTGCCCGAATTGCGGCACATGGATTGAGCCACTGAAACTCAAGAACCCTGTCTGTAAATTCTGTAACAGCAAAAACGTTCTCGCAGTGGACTCTTACCAGTGGTACTTGCAGCTCTCTAAATACCACGCCAAATTCCAAGACTGGTTTAAGACTAAGCAAAATTGGCGCAAGAGCGTGGTGCCGTTTGTTGAATCACTTTCAAAAGATGAGTTGGTTGATCGTGCGATCACGCGCGACCTCGATTGGGGCATCGATGTTCCGTTGCCAGAGGCCAAAGGCAAAAAACTTTACGTGTGGTTTGATGCACCGATTGGTTATGTGAGCAACACGAAGAAGTGGCTAGAGACCATCGGTTCGAAAGATGACTACCTCAAAGACTGGTGGAATTCAAAAGACACCGTGATCACAAACTTTATCGGGAAAGATAATATTATCTTCCACTCGATTATTTTCCCCGTTATGAGCATGGCGAGCGGGATCGTGAATCCCGTCACGGAACTGCCGGCTAACCAGTATGTAAACCTGGAAGGGAAGCAGTTCTCCAAATCAAAGGGCTGGTACGTTGATGCCGATGAAGCCATCAACATGTTTGGTGCCGATGCCTTGCGCTTTTATCTCACGTCTCTCATCCCTGAGACGTCGGACTCGAGCTTCACATGGAAAGGGTTGGAGCTCAAAATCAATTCGGAACTCGCGAACAACTTGGGCAACTTTGTGAACCGTGCGATGAAGTTCCTCGCCAGTAAGTGGCCAGAAGGAATTCCGGCATCGACGTTTGAAGCCTTTGTGAAAGAGGGGCGTGATGCTGAACTCGCTAAGTTCATCAAAGAACAACATGCACTCTTAGACTCACACCAAATCAAGAAAGGCCAAGAGCACATCATGGAGCTAGGTGCCATGGTGAACCAATTCATCACAGAAAAAGCTCCTTGGACTCAATTTAAGACTGATACCAATGCTGCTGCTGAGACCATTGCAACAGCTTCAGCTTACACGCTTGCTCTAGGTGTATTACTCGCTCCTTACGTGCCAGGATTGTCGGAGAAGATTGTCGCCTACTTTGGATTGAAGCCTGATGATGCTGCCGTTGCTGCGATTTATCGTGGAGATATTGAGGCACTGAAGAAGGTTTTCAACAACGGCTTCAAGCTTCAGGTTGTTCCTGAGGGCCTCGTTCCAAAAATTGATCCACTTAAGATTGAAGAGCTCGATGCGAAATTGAAGGCCAAGGCTGCCGTCTAATGACGGTGGCCACGTTTCTCAGGAATGGCGGCACCCCAAGACTTAATGACATATCCCGTCTCTGAGTCCACTTCAGCAAAGAAGCTGGTGTATTCACCTTTCTTGCCTGTGATTTTCACTGTGACTCTTTCAACATATCTTCCTGCATCGCCATCAGGCACGACGTAAGACTCCTCAGGTGTCACGGAGTAACTCTTCAAGTTGGCCCCGCCAATACGTTTTATATGAGTCACAAGTTTTTTACGCCATTCAGGTGAAGGCTTGTTTGCCATCTTGAGCTGACGGATATTCTGTACACCAGGGGGGAGTGCGCCGTAAAAAGGGCGTGTTCCTTTCTTAAGAGGCGCTGGACTCAAAGTCTCATCACCGCGCTGAATAGGCGCTTCTGGCGTCTCTACCGGTGCTTGCGCTTGTGGTTGCGAGCGAGGAACGACTATGTCCTCAGGAGCGACGGGGGCACGACGTTGCCAGAGCATTATGCTAGTAACGACGATGCCAAGAATCAGGATAATGCGAAGGATGTGACGGCGATTCATTCAAGAACGACGAAGCTAAGGTCGAGCACCTTAAAGGGTTTGTGACCGCCATATTCGATGTCGGTGTATTCATCTTGGCCAGCAGCAGACTCAAAACAATCTGAGCAGTTTGTGAACTGTGCACGCAAGCGGCAAGTGAAAGTTGTTCCTGGTGGAATCCATTTGTGCATCTCGAGCAACAAGACGCTTGATGAAGCGGGGCCAGGGATCTGATTCGGTGGAATCTTGTCTTCGTCCGCAGCAGTCAAATTAAAATCATTATACGGCTTAGTGAGAGTTTCAATATAACTCAATTGAGGCTCGATTTTCGCCAAGAACGCCATCTCCATACCTGGAACGAAGCGTGCGAGACACTCAGACGGTGCGAAGTCAGGAGTACCAAATCCAAGGCAGTCTTTGTCTTCGATCTGAAGGATATTTTTGCGGTAGTAGTCTTGTGAGACCCAGCGAGTTTCGTTGTTGCTCGATGTTTGCACTAAGCACACTGGATGAAGAGCTTTGGAGGGGTAAGTGCTTGAGCTTGAAGCTGGTTTTTTAAAGCGAGCGCCATCAGTAGGGAGAATGTCTGCATCAGCGCACACCACGCCACCTTCGCTTGAGCTAGGGAAGCCGTTGATCGAGCATGGCTGCGTTTGTGGGCTCGCGTAGGAATTGCTGTTCACCTTCATATGCGCCCACGGAGTCGCTAGAATAGTGACACCGCCAATAGGAACGTTTGAGCGGTTGACCATATCAAGACCAATACCCACGATCTCCCCTGGAGAGATGCGGTTGTTGCCATTGTTATATTCCGGGCCAGCAATGCCTACCGTAGGTGAAATCACACGGCCTTGGAAGAGCACGTTCGACGCAATAGATTGACCGAAGCTTTGGCTGTCATCGATGAAGATCGTTGAATAGGCACCAGTCGTTTTGTAGTCAAGGGCAGCTTTAGGAACCAAAACGCTCTTCACGCGATTCACTTCATCCACAGTTGTGGGGGCTGCTTTCGTACCGCTGATGATGTTTGCAAAATTACTACCAAACATAGAAGAGAAGAAGCCGCCCACGGTGCTATTAAAAAGACCGGTAGGAGAAACCATGGCAAATGAGTCTTGGCGAGTGGCCGAGTCAGATGAAGATGTTGAGAACGTGCCGTTGTCGTCGTAGTGACGGAACAACAAGAGACCGTACATATCCAACAGTTTTTCTGATTTCTCTTTCGTAAAATTCGGACAAGCGTCACGCGAGATGAAGTGGTAGATGTTCCGTGCCATCGCCTGTGACCAGCGACGTGCAGTCACCTGACGGACTGAATAGTACCAATCGTAGGCCGCGTTCGGATGCAGGTTAACGATTGATTTAGCTGTGTTGTTGTAGTCTGAACCTTTACCTGTCAAATCACCTAAGAAGGCAAAAGATTCGGCCATCACAAGCATGACATGATCCACGGCCGTATTGTGGTCCATGAAACATTCGTTTTTAAGACTGTCAGTGAGTGCCACTAGGTAGTGAGAGGCGAACATACCGCCGTTGTGGGTATCTTCTAATGGGAATTGTGGTTGTGATGGCTCGTACAAAAGATAGTCTGGGTAAGAGACACGTTCGTCGGCGGCCGCACTGATGCCTGGAGCATGCAGTTCATGGTCTTCTGACATTGGACGGCGACCAAAAACAAAATTACCAAAGGCCCAATCACCTAATGAGGGACGTGCGTTCATGGCATAGGAGAAATAATCGGCGATGCCTTCGCCCATGGCCCCGAGCTCAGAATAAAAGCCGTAGTAAGGAAAAGCTTGATACTTGAGTGGGTCCCATACCGCGCCGTTTTTCTCAGCGTTACGCATGTTCAAGAATAAGGTCATGAAAGCATGGCCCATCTCATGATAAATCACAGACGGGTCTTGCACCATCAATACAGAGTAGGGTTTGCCAGTTGTGTAGCCTGGATATGAGGTCCAGCCGAGCTTAACGGCGTTGGCGACAGGCTCGTAGAAGGCGTTGTTACGGAGAGTCTCATCAGTGATTGATGAGTAAACTGTTAATTGCGCCGACTTAGTCATCTGGCTCTTGCTAGCGAGATACTTGAACCACCAGGTGCCCATGTTCGCAAGATCGTAGGGAACGGCAGGAGGTAGACTCTTACTGCCGGCGACGTGAAGTTGCTGATGGATAAACTGCATTGAGCCCATCATGCGCTCAACAACTTTGTTGGTGTGATACATGGCCTGGACTTGGTAGAACTCTGTTGAGCCCGCAGCGAAAACCCAGTTGCCGTTGTTTGACTGAAGTGGAACGACTGATGGTGAATCAGAAGACAAGACACGTAAACAATCAACGAACGAGTAGGGCGAAGTTGTACCAAAGAAATACTGCTCTTGCTGGAAGAGGCAGTCATTCGTGAGGGTAGTTTTGGTCAAGGGTACGATGGTCTGCGGTGTTTTACCGACAATTTTGTTGATGTTGAAATTTGCAGGTTGAGAAGATCTTCCCGTGGCATTGATTGGGTCGTCTTCGTAGACGTAGGCCTTGCCCAACAAACTTTCATTTACAACGTTAGGATCTGTGCGGACACCGGCCGATTGAAGTTCGGTAGGGTTGCAACCAGAAGCTAGGAATGCAAAAACGACGAAAGAGACCCCGAAGAGGGTCCCTTTTTTAAGTCGAAGTAATTGAAGTTGCATCCTTGCCGCTTTCATATCTCTCTTCTTTATCGGCTCTTCGCCCGTATTTCTGTACTACTGTTGAGCACCGACCCCGTTGACAATACCGGCACCAAACTGAGAGCTAACATCTTGTAATGCTTTGCCGATGGCGTTAGCACCCGAGTTATCAAAGGCGGCACAGGCCGGAATGCTGATTTCACCCAACTCGTTTACTCCGTTATCCTGGAGGGCCTGCTGGAAGGCCGCCTGGCGTGAGTTTTGGAACTGAGGGTCGCCACTGAGTAAGGTCGTGAGTAGTGTTTTCATTTTTGATTCTGTTTCGTAATCACTACATTCATTTTCACGGATGTATCGCGCTCTACAAGCGTCTCGATCTGCAACTGAAGAAGTCGATGAACACGGGCTAGATGTTTCAGAACTAGAAATACCATCTCTACATTGAGTAAATTTATCACAAGCTTCACTCACAGATTCGTTTTCGTTGAAGTGAGCACACACGCCAGATACGCTGGTAGATCCTGCTGTTCTTGCAATAGTTCTGAAGCTTACGGTGTCTTCTTCCGTACTGCTATACCGCTGACAAAGCTGACCATAGGCCTGCAATTGGCCTACACCTTCGCCACCAGGAAAGGTGCCGATCTCTTGAATCTCATCAGACAAATCACTCACGCTACCACAGCCCGGAACAGGTGATTGGCGAAGAGCATTGAAGCGGTTACAGACGCGTCCCAATTCTTCTTGTTTTTTAGCATTGGCGGCAGCCGCTTCTTGTTGGGCTTGTTGCACTCCACGGTTGTAGGCCTGGTAGGCCTGCTGACATGAGCTCTTATAGCTTGAAAGGTTCTGGATCACGTTCTCCATATTCTTCTTGATGTTAGCAATGTGGCCCATCACACCTTGTTGAGCGCCTTGAGGAGCATCAGGTGAGCCTCTCATCACGAGACGGTTTTGTTTCGCGACTTCTTTTTTGAGTTCTACGAGGTTCGCCTTCATCAAAGTGAAGTATTCGTCCGGATCTTGTACTTCCATCGCTTCAAGACCCTTAACGTATTTACGTTTGTCTTGATCGATGTGGAATTTAAGGTTGGTAGGCAACACAAGGCCTTGCTTCAAGCTTGCTGCGATATTCAAGCCATCAAGGGAAGTGATGTTTTCAGTCAAAAGATACATCTTACGAAGGTTCTCTTCGTGTCGTGCCATGTTGCCTTTGTATTGAGCAACGGCCGTATCACGTACAGTCGTCACTTTTTTAACTTCCGCTTCAGCAGCAGTTAAACACTGACGCATGTTTGTCGCACAAGCATTGGCGCGTTTCACACAGAAGCTTGCGCTAGCTGTAGAGAGATCGCGAGATGAACAAGTGGCGATCCCTGTTGCATTGGCGGTGCCCGAGTCTTGGCAGTTCATGATGCGATTAACGAGGGCCTTCTGTACGTTACCGGCAAGGGTTCTACGGTAGGTCATCATGTTGCTGCGAACTTTGCGCATCTGAGTCAAGAGCTGACGGTTCGTAACACCTTTAGAATTGGTGTTCTGTTCGAATCTTTGCTTACAGTTTTCGACATGAAGCTTAATGAAGTTTGCTGGAGAGCTCTTTCTACTAGCTTTAATTGTTGTGTCACCGGCAGTGGCCGAAGTCTGGGTATCAACGATGAAGCGATTGTTACCGTTACGGCCTTCTTCAGCAGCAATGAGTTCCATCTTTTTCTCGATGGTGATGTCATCGCGTTCGAGAGTGCTTTTAATAAAAGTGCGATAAGCATTGTCGCTGAAGCGATTGGCTTCTTTCGAACCGTTCGGGTCGATGATGTCTAGCTTATCGCCCATGATGCTAGCGATGTTAGGAGAACCTTCAAGGCATTTGTTTTTCTGTTCGCGTTCCCAGTTATTCAAAACGAACTCAAAATCGACACTGTCGTTCTCTAGTTCACTCAAAAGGTTTTGGCTGTTGGTATCGACCACGCCTTCAGTTTGCTTGAGGATATCGGCTTTATCGAGCTCAGCTGCCTTGGTTTGCTCGAGTAGAGCCGAAGTGAAGGCTGGCGAAGTAGCGAGTCCATAAGCAGAAGGAAGACCGCGGAACCCTTGAGTCAAAACGCTATCACCTTTTGATTGGATCTCGCGGGCAGCAAGGCCTGCCATCTTCTTCACATCTGCTTCGATACGCTCAGCAGTGTTGTTGTTAAATTCCATAGCACTAAAGCTTGAGCCGCCTGATTCTTTTTTGTTAGCGATGCCACTTAAAGCAGCTTCGATTCCTTTGAAGCCGGCACGGTTACCATTGCTTTTGAAAGCTTCGTTATCAAGCACGGCTGCACAGGCTGCATTATTTTTGAAGGCGTTCTCAAATCTCACGCTATTTTGCTCGAGCACGGCTTTACTACGATCTGATTTGTAGTTACCACCCTCAAGAAGCGCCATTGTTTCATCAATGGTGTTACGTTCTTTTTCAGCTTGTGCCTTGAATGCGTCCTGCTCTTTTTGCATTTTGTTGATGAGGTTATCAATCTCATCTTCGCGTAGCTTGAGTTTGCGCTGTAGTTCGTCGGCCTTGGCATTCAAGCAACCAATACCTACGTTCGAAGTATTGTTCGACTCAAGACCTTTAAGTTTGTACTCGTTTTCCATGAGAGAGAAGTGGGCGTAGTAGCCTGCGGCCGCACCGGCCTGTGCAGCAGCGTTGGGTGATGAACCATCAACACCGTCTGTACATTCACTTGGCTCAACCAAGTTAGGAAAGGTATTGAGAATCTGACACTGAGGAAAGATTTCGCTCACGCAGGCCACTGGTTGCGAAACTGTTCCGCAGTTCTGTGGATTCATTTCGGCTTTAAGAGAATTGGCCTGGTTTTGAGCAGCGAGCATGGCCGCTTGCTGTTGCATCGCTTGCGTGATGTTGCTGAAGATAGTGCTGGTACCTTGTAGGATCGCCGCAGCGGTTTCCATGCCACCACGCTGATCTTGAGCTTGAGTGTTTGGGCGCGTGGCCTGTGCGTACACAACTGGCGGAACCGCCATTTGCACGGCGATGACCACCGAAAGAAAGCGTGTGAAGCGATTCTGGTACATACAGGGTCCTTAGTTTAAGCAGATCGGGTTTAAATGACTTATCGGACAACTCGCGAGAATCATTTAAATTAGCTGTTTCAGACTCTATTTTAAGGCCAGAGGGGGGGAAGTACCTAAGCAAAGAGGTCGGAATGACCTGAGGCTTGGCAAGATTTGAAAAGAGACTAGAATAAAAGTTAATGATTTTAAGTACTTTCAAGAAGCTCATGGATGAACTTTAAAAGCCTATTCCAACTCTTACGACTGCCTACAAAAGGTGGCAAGAATTCGTCAGCACAGGCTTCAAAACGGGTAGTTAGAAACTACTTTCTAGAATTCACGGACATAGAAGATTCTCCTAGTTACGCTCTTGAGTCCACTTTGAGTGTGGGTTCCGAGACAGGGGATATCGTTATTGAGGAGCCCTCGCTGGCGCCTCATCACGCCTCTTTCACATTGAAGGATGGAATCGTCACTATTCAAGATTTAGGAAGCAAAACGGGTACGGCCTTAGGTGAGCACTCACTGACGAAAGGTAAGCCCGTTATCTTGAAAGCCGACGATGTGCTTATGTTGGGTGATTTGAAGATTACCTTACGTGCTGTTGAGGAAGAAATCGAAGTAGACGAAGAAATCATTGAAGCTGAGCCAGAAGCAGCTGCTGAAGAAGTCGTGAAAGAGCCGGCACCCTCTCCAGAGATTATTTCTCCTCAGGACAAGCTACAAAAAAGGCTCGAACAAGTTCGCAATAAGCCTCGTAAGAAAATTAATGCTGTGGCGATTGGCGGGGGGAGTACTCGCTCAGCGAACATGCTCACGCGGGCCATGGGTGTTTTGTTCGATGCAATGATTACGATCTCGCTTTGGCAGATACTTTCACCGTTCGATGAGTTTCGTGAGTTCAACGCGCTTCTTCCACAGACCCTGCAAGAGCACGTACTGCCATTTATTGAATTTCAAATCGGTGAACTTGGCTTCACACAAGATTATGAACGCTTGATGAAAGAGTTCTTAGAACTCATCAGCGATGCAGAAGAGAAGCTTCACTTAAGTCATCTCGCGAGTCTATTTATCTCATGGCGTTTGCTTGGCACACTTTTATTTGGTGTCACCATTGGATCTTGGATGAGCGGTGTGCGTGCTTACGGAAATGTTTTGTGGAAGCGACTGGGCGGTGTGATTCGCGAAGCGCTGGGGTGGGTGTTGCGTGCCACACTGATCGCTGATTTGCCGACTCTCTTCTCGCGCCGTTCTTTGCAAGAGATGTTGACCTTCACGCATCTGTTCTCACCATCTAAAGGCGTCATCCTCATCCTGTGGTTACTTTTTTTCCCGTTGCTTGTGGCTTTCATGCTGCTCTCTCCGATGTTTAGCGGTTTAGAGATGCCGACACCGATCGCCTTGAGTGAAACGAATCTGCGGGCAAAAAAGATTCCGGCCCAAGGTACAGAAGCGGATGCAAATGTTGAAGTCGTCCATTCGTCTGCTTGGTTTGGTGCTCGCTTCGAACTTCCCTCGCAGACATGGAAGCTGCTTCCGCGTTTTTCTTGGTCGCAAAACGGCAAGTCGCGCAGCTTGGTTCCAAGTCTTGTGTTCTATCATCAAGGTGGAACGACAGTTCCCTTGATGCTTGAACAAACTTTTTCTTGGCCAGCTTTGTTAAATTTGGCTTTGGCGCACAATCCTCCTATGCAGCAGAGTTTCCCTAACTTATGGGCCTATGCTCAGTCGGATAAAATGCAAGCTGGGTCGGTCATTCAATACAACCCTAGTTCTCAGGATCGATTGAAACTTCAGACGGAGCTCCAAGAACTGCTCAAAGTAGTCTTTGCGATGACTCCAGAGACCATAATGGATCATGTGATGACCTATGGTCCTTTGATCAAAGGACCGATGGAATTTCGTCGAGCCGTTGTAAGTTTGCTCAAAGCTGACGAATCTGGAAATTGGATTCTTTCGCGTTTTGGTAAGCACACGATGCTGGTTTACGAGAATCCAGGAGTAAAGCCGTTTGAGCTCATGGTTCCACTCGTATTTGGGCAAGGTCGCATTTTCCGAGTGAGTTATGCATCTTCAGCGGAATGGAATAAAGCAAGCCGTCTCGTCCGTGGAGAGTTGTGGCCTCATTCGGGTTGGGAACTCTCAGCGAATGAAAGTGTAGAGGGGGCTCCTAAAGTTATCGATGTCATTGCCAAGGTTGCCAGTGGCAGCGTGTGGGAAGAAGGCCAGCTAGAAAGCCTTTATGGGTTTTTCTTTGAAGCCGCGACAGTCGTCGTAGGATTACCGGCCGAGGACGGGCATAAGATAGCTCTGATTAAGTCCATTCAAAACTTAGAAGAGGTCTTGCTACGCCTAGAAAAAAACAAATCACTCGCAGCCGAGAAAGTCGCTGTACTTGAAAAATTGCGTCTCAAATTGGCAGAGGTTCGCGGGCGTGTTGAGTTGAGCGATGGAGCTTTTTTTGCTCCTGAACCTATCCCCGTACCGACACCGACCCCAGTCGTGCCCACGAAAAAGAAGCGTTAATGGATTTTTTGACCGCCGTTATCTACGGTATCATTCAAGGCATTTCAGAATTTCTACCTGTCAGTTCAAGCGGTCATCTTGCACTTATGCCTTTTTTCATGACCATTACCGATCCTGGTGTGGTGTTTGATCTTTGTATGCACCTCGGAACAGCTTTAGCCGTGACGGTTTATTTTAGAGAGCGAATTCTGGAGATGGTAAGAAACCTGCTTCCCACACTAAAAAATCTAAAGAGCTCCGAGCCTGAACTCGTTTTTTTGCGCCACTTTATTCTCGCCACGGTGGCTTCGGTGTTCTTGATTCTCATCCTCAAGCCATTCTCTGAGCATGCACGTAGTCCCTGGGTCATCGCTTTCAATCAAGCTTTTTTTGGCATCCTATTGTGGGTAGCAGATGTGTGGCAGCGGCGCAGAGAGAAGCTGAATGGGGCGACAGAGAATTATTTTTTTCGCAAAGAGAGTTTGAAAACGGTGGTGTTGATTGGTCTAGCGCAGGCCTTGGCGATTTTCCCAGGCGTGAGTCGCTCAGGGATCACTTTAACAGCAGCTTATGTAAGCGGGGTAGGTCGTTCCCAGGCAGGAACTTTTTCTTTTCTCCTTTCTCTACCGATTATTATCGCTGGCGTGATCGTTGAAATTCCGGACATCCTGCAAAGTTTAGAAACAGGCAAGCAATCACTAATGCCGTTGGTTGTCGGGATGACAGTCTCTTTTCTTGTGGGCTACGCCACCATACATTTCTTTATGAAACTCATCGCGCGCATTCATTTAGGCTGGTTCACGGGTTATCGCTTGGCCTTAGCGTGCCTGTTAGTTTTTTTGCTCTTACGCTAAGAAATGTTATTCAGCAGGAGCGCAGTAGAAGTGAGTGTTCCAGCGGAAACCAGCATCGTACACGTCACCAATAGCACCGGTTTCATCGTTGTTATCAATTGCATCGCTGCGGTAAGCGAAGCGACGTGATTTACCTTGAGGAAGGCGATTGCCACCTTGCAAAGGGATGAAGAGATCGCTGATGACCTTACCTTGAACGATGTTGCCTGAGCAGCAGAGTTTTTTCGCTTGTGCGATAGCAAACACTTGGGCCGGGTCTTTAATAAAACCAGTCTTGGTGTCATACATTGAAGCTGGCAAACCACGTCCTTCGGACGAGACGTAGCGGTTCAAGTAGACAGTTACATCTGAGAAGTCTTCCAAGCAGCAGCGTGCTTCACCTGGGGCTTCGGCTGATTGATCAGTGAGAGTACCTGTACAGCACATATTTGAGTTAGCGTTTTGTGGAACGCTACCACCCGCCGGAACACAGCAGTTAAATTCATTCTCAGAGAATACTTTTTTCAACTTACCTGCACCGATATCGAGCTTGTTGTAGCTAGCCGCTGAAATATATCCCTGAGAGGCTGCATTAGTCTCATCAAGAAGCACATCGGCAATCATAGGCTCCTTAAGTGTCTTTCTCAGTGGCTTGCCTTGGCCCTCAAGATTGCCCTGCAGACCGGCACCAGTAGAGTTATTGTCATCAACAAGGCGCTCGAGGCCATTGGCCGCGTTCGGAATAGTGATCATGACTTGAGGAATACCTACCAACTCATAGAGTGAGATCCAGCTGAGGTAGGTTCTTGATTGTGTCTCAGTGAGTGAGCGAATTTCACAGGCCAGTGTTCCGAAGTTATCGGCCGAACACGCCATATTCTCAGCTTCATCCAAAACACCTGGGAGGAACTTGCCGTCGAAGTACCAGTTCCATGATCCAAAGATGCTCTTATCAATATTTTGAGTACGGCCTTGGCCCCACTTGTGTCCACCGCCGTTTTCAGTGGCGAAGCTTCTGACCCAGTGACCGGTACAGCACATGCGCTGGTTCATGGTATCAAGGGTGTCGTATTGTTGGAGGATACGAGAGAGGGCCATACCCTCTGAGCTGACGGTACGTTCTGATGGCGCCATGAGAGCAGGAAGTTTTCCGGCCTCTGGTGGATTGCAGGTAACAACATCACGGAGAATGTTGTTACGAATATTACGCTGACTAGCATTCACCGAAACATCGACGCCAGCAATGAGAGGTTGCGGTTGATAAACGTCAGGATTAGGAGCGAGATCATAGCTGCAGTTTAAGAAACTGGTGTTGCCGTCAAACTGAGTATACACCTTCATAGTTTTGCCGATGTCACGGCAGCAATGGTTTTGCTTCACATCAAATGAAGAATTGAAAGAGTTGTCGAAGAGTTTGGTAGGTTCTGGGTTGCCACATACCAGCTCTTCTTTCCAGTGCGCCTGCTCTGCAAGATTGTTTGCGAAATTACCCCAGCTCGCGAGTGATTTCATTTTTGTAGCGATAAAGGTACTTGGCCCACACTCCATATCGCTGAAACAAGACGCTCCTGGAGCGCGCAAACAAGCATTACGTTGGTAGCCGACAGCCGTGGCTGCTGAACCCGCGTTGGTGTTGAAGATATTGAGACCAGCATATTCGGTCATATCCAAAAGCGAGGTGGAAATATTCTGACGAATGGCTTCGTTCATGTAAGTAGGGTCTGTGATGTTGGCCGCTGGATTGTGATGTGCAAATTGACCATCGACGACAGCAGGACACATACCCAGGAACTTGGAGTTGATCGGAGCGAGTGTGGTCACTTTGCCAGTGGTACCTACGCCAAACATCCTGTCTGCTGACTCTTTGTCAGAAGTTGGGGGAACACGTGAGTGCGCATCAGCGAAAGTCGTGGACCCAGCGACATCGCGTCCAGGCAAGCAGAGACCGTCAACGTTGACGACGGATGTTCCCGTGCCAAGCTTGAAATGCTCGCGCAGGGTGAAGCTGCTGCTAAGACCCCAGGCCGTTGAGTTCACACTCGCGGCCGTCTTAGTACCAAAATAATCCATCGGGCGCCCAATATAGCGGGCCCCAAGTCCTAGTGTGTCCTTGGTTCCGAGACCACCGAGCAAGTTCTGTGAACTTGGAGAGCTGGCAAAACGTGCGATAGAAGTGTTGAAACGTGCGGTCCCGTCTACTTGCGCGCAGTAATGGTTAGGCGAACAGGCCGCGAAACCAACGGCATCAGTTCCGTTATATGTTGCAGTGAGATTGTTGAGGTTGGCTTCACAAGGGGCACCACGACCGCGGTAAACACAGCGACGAGTTTGCCCATTCGCTCCGCCAAGCAAGGAGATGAGTGAGCGAGTTTCAGAGCCCGCGAGCTCGTTGCCGGAAGCATCAAAGGTTGGCCACGGAGTGGTCACAGTGGCCACGTTTTGGCAGGTGTAATCGTAACCCAATTGCGCGACACAATCATTGTCGTTACTACAGAAGTGATTCTTTTGGCATTCGGCACCATCGCTCATTGTATCGTGAGTGATATTAGAACCAGAGTTCACAGCGGCGACAGTCTCACTCACAACAACTTTAAAGTTGTTATCAATGGTTTGATCACCGAAGAAACCGTTCACTGCTAAGAGAAGGCGAGAGCCACTGGCTTTCACACGTCTCGAATTACCGATCGAGAACCAGTTGACACCATCAAATGATCCGATGAGTGAGCCGTAGTCAAAACCATACCAGTCACGCTGATAGCCGTTGGCAAACATGAAGTGCTGAGCTGCTAGACGGCGCTGACGTTGGGTTTGCACGCTGGTGTTAGCAGCGTGGGTCCAGGCCAACATCGTTGTTGGTACAAAACATGAGCGGCCAAACAACAGATCGTCGGCACGGTAAGTCGCCGTGGTCGAACTGCGTGTGGTGTTGTAGAGATCGGGAACGTAACCGCCGCCACGAGAGGCGAAGGTGCTTGGGAAAAGTTTTAAGATAGGTGAGTAGGGGTCATTGCCGCAGTTGTCACAGCTGGCAAATGCACCACTATCAACAAAGATGTCGTAGTTGGTCCCTTTCTTCACCTGTACCATGCGTGGTGGTTTGGCCGAAGAACCTTGCTTGTCGAATGAGCCATAGATCTCGTTGAAACCCACGTAGCTAGAGGCATTATTCGGTTTAAACTTATCCCCGTTCGTATAGCTGAACGGTAGACCTTCTTGAGCAGGGGCGCTCGCGCCGCTGTCATTATCCCAAACTGCTCCGTTGATATCGAAGTAACGGTAAGGAACAGTCTTGCCTGAAACGTAAACCACTTGCTGTAGAGGTGGTTCAGGTAACGGTGGTTGCGGATAGACACAGCTGTAGTCAGTCGTTGTGGTCACACCGGCATTCGTTTGAGTTACCGGTGCCAAGTTACAATTCGTCGTGCCGATTACTCCACAGCCGCAAAGCTCGTTGACGCGCGTCTGGGCAGCGGCCCGGCCCGTGGTCAACACGTCGAGGTCGACGCCGGGTCTCGGTGTGACATAGTAAGTGATCTGGACCGTTTGATTAGTCGTTGGTGCTGGAGAGAAGTTGATGTTTTGACCGGAAACTTGCCATGAGCCGATGCCACTGGCGACAGGAGTATCACCGACCTTCACGATAGGAAGGTAGTTTACGAGGTCCGCGTAATCCGGCAAAGCAAAAGAGCTGCTGTTAGAGTGGTCGGCCGGGCGAGGAGTCGTCGAGGTGCGACCTTGCACATAAGTCTTTGAGCAGCGGGCGAGCAATGAGCTGAGCTTCACGCAGGTCGCGTCGACTTTGTACTTAATAATGAGGGTGTCGTCTAAGGCGTTTGTAGGGAGAATCTTCGTTACGGTGAGCGTTTGCCCAGCACCGAGAGTTCCGTTACCTGCTGTAAGGAAAGAATGGCTACCGAGCACGCTTGTTGCATCGAAGCCGCTGAGGCCTTCTTGATAGAGCAACTGCTCTCCGTAGCGAAACGAGTAGATGCTGTTGGAGTTAAGCGAAGAGTTCGCCCAGCGGAAGTTGTTGTCATCGAGCGGAACTGTGAAATTTTGGTCGGCCGGATTGTTTGATTTAATCAAAGCCGAAGCATTCGGAATTTTATAAGCGCAGTAACCGATCTCATCAAATTGGGGATTGAGACACTGATGCAAATCCTGCATCTCATTGAGTCGTTTGCGAGACGCAAATTCAGGATCTGTGGCATCGTCATCGCCCGGCACAGTGGGAATAGTGGTAGGACAAACATAGAAGAATTGTGGGTAGATTTTAAAGCGCGTCGGGTTGTTTTGATAGTCTTCCCAAGCTGCGATAAACGCCGGGGTTGATGTATCCACACCATTTTTTACCGCACCATCATTCACACACTGACCTTCGAGGCAGCAGTTAAAGCCAATGCCAGCACAGGCCGAATTGGATGAACAGGTTTGTCCTGGATTTGTTCCAGTCGTGCCCACTTGGATTTTAAGTTTAAGACCTGCGATGCTGACATCACTTAAAACACTTCCCGAATCAAAGTGAGCACGAAGCCCTTCTGATTGAGGTGAGTTCGTGCAGTCGGAACAAATATCTTGCAGACTAAATTTCAAAGTGGCCGTGGCACCGAAGATTTGATTTTTGGCATTGATCAAGCCAGTGGTTAAGCAGTCTGTTTCATTTCGTTGCATATCACCAGGAAGCACTAACCAGCTATAGGCAACAGTAGAGATCGTCCCCGTGGCCGTGACTTGAGTCGTGAGTATTTGGCGACGACGAACTGCAGATAAAACCAAGATCCGTGATGGATTGGTGTTTTTGAATTCTGCCATCAAACAAACTTTGGTCTCGGCAGGGAGGGCCTTGATCGTGCTCTGAACGGTTTGACCCCAAACAGTAAATGAATCAACGCCGGTCAGGTCGAGATTTTGAATATCGAAAGTTCGCACGCCCGCTTTATCGATAAAGTTACGGGTTTCACCGCTAAACTCTGCGAGAATCTCGCTATTGTTGGTGCCGCCGTTACTACCCGAAGTTGTGGGAGTTTGTTCATCAGCGACAAAGGCCGCACGAGGAGCTGCTGTTTGAGGAACGCACGAAGCCGTTAGCGCCAGTAGGGCCCCCAGAAGCAAGATCACCGAAAATGTGTTTCGTCCCTTCATGGTCCGCACGATTCTCCTCACTGATTTATCGGCGTAATGGGGTGAGAAATTTTAATCCTTTAGACCCCTTAGCAAGATTTTCCCCCTATTCGGAACCACGAGGAAGGGGGCCTGGCTAACTCACTGGAATCTTGATTACAGACAGATATCTTCTCATCATTTACGCCAACAAAAGAAGTCGGTTAATCATCATGTTTAGGCCCGTATTGTCCGATACGTTTGGTCGAGTCATGAACTGGCCGTATGATAATGCTTAAACGAGGGGCTTTTATGAAAACGATTTTATTGTTGGTGCTCGCCTTAACTTCGCTTAGCGCTTTGGCGCAGTCGATTTCTCCACAAGATATTGAGCCCATGCTGAAACAGATGGAAGCCTCAGGCCAGATTGATGCCAAGCAAGCTGAGCTGACTCGCAAATACATGAAGACCATGGACGATCAGAAGTGGGCCGAGATTCAGAAAAAAGCTGAAGATTGCATCAAGCGTAATCCCGCTGCTGCTGAAAAAGCCGCTGCAGGTGAACCAGTACCTCTGGATGCATGTAACTAGATTTTTAATTCATCAAGCAAAGTGTAGAGGGCGATCTGCGAAAATCTCAATTTGAGTGTTTCGCGATCGCCTTTGTATTCAAAGCGCATCGCCTTCACGCCAGATACACTGGCCACTCCCACCCAAACAGTTCCGACGGGCTTTTCAGCACTGCCGCCCAATGGCCCAGCAATTCCTGTCAGTGAAATCGCAATTGAGACACCGAGAGCTTCACGCGCACCACTGGCCATTTCCATGGCGGTGGCTTCACTGACAGCACCGTGGTGTTTCAGTGTTTCTTCTTTCACGTGAAGGAGATTTTGCTTCACGCTATTGTCGTAACTCACTACGGAGCCCCAGAACACACTTGAGGCGCCAGAGACGTTTGTCATCCTATGAGAGCAAAGGCCACCGGTGCAAGATTCAGCAAAGCCAAAGGTGAGTTTTCTGTCGCGAGCTGTTTGCACAATCACTTCTTCGATGCTCTCAAGGCCTTCATGCCAAACATGAGGAGCGACAGGTGACTGGCGCATGATCTCTTGCACACGTGCTGTTTTGGTTTGGACATCTCCATCGAGAGTCACTCCGATATCTACACCGAGTACGTGGGGAAGAGAGCTGACGTTACCGTGAGCGGCCAGTTCGTCCCATAAACCAGGAGCGAGTTCTTTGAAGATTCTTTCTTCCGGAACGCCGCGGGTGCGAAAGTTAAGGAGATGAATGGCCCCAGTATTTTTGAGCATCGGTGCGATGAGCTTTGGGAAATGCTCGGCCAGCATGTCTCGAAATTCTTTGGGGACACCTGGTGCGGCCAAGAGAGAGCGTTGAGTATCTGTGAACCACAATCCCGGCGCAAAACCACTGGGGTTATTGAGGGCCACAAAATCTTCCGGCAAATATCCATAGCCATGATCATCAGCCAGTGTACGAGCAAAACGTAGGTAGTTGCCTTCGGCCACCTGACGCGCGCTCGTTTGAGGAATAACTTTTTTTCCAAAAAACTGCGCGAGGCTGGCCTTGGTAATATCATCGGCCGTAGGCCCGAGACCCCCCGAGCAAACCACCACATCACAGCGCTGATAAAGCATTTGCAAGGCCGCTTGGATGTCTGTGTTGTCATCGGACACAGTGAGGGTCAGTTGGAGGCGCAGATTCCAGGGACGTAGAAACTGGGCGAGCCAAACGGTGTTGGCATCGATGATTTTCCCCTGCAGAAGCTCAGTCCCAATAATCAGCATACCTAAGCGCATAAATCCCCTGTAGCAATTCCATGGAGTATAGACGGAATCGGTGAAGAGGGCCATAAAGGGGCATGCCGAAGACGCTGAGCTTTACTCTTTCTTTTCAACAAGATGTGGACACCCATGTCCGTAAGCTCCTGCCCGATGTTCGTGAGTACCGCGTGGTTTCAAAAAGTCTCGATGCCCGCGGAGCACCTCGTGGACGCGTGCCACTTTTTCACTACACCGTAGATGCCTTGGTGGGAAAAGATGATGCCTACGCGCAGGTTGAGCCTTTCCAAAATTTCGGTCCACTTAAAACCAAACCCATCATCATTGGCGCAGGTCCGGCAGGACTATTCTGTGCCGTCATGCTCGCTGAGCACGGCATTCCTTCCATCATTATCGAGCGAGGAGAGTCGGCGGATAAACGTATGCTCAAGATCGCTAAGTTTTGGCGTTACGGTCAACTCGATCCTGATACCAACGTTTGCTACGGTGAAGGGGGCGCTGGGCTTTATTCCGACGGTAAACTCATTACGCGAGTGAAGTCGGCGCACATTCCCTATGTGATGCACAAGCTGGTGGAGTTCGGTGCACCCGAGGAAGTTTCGTATATTTCAAATCCCCATTTGGGTTCGAACAAAATCCGCCAAATCATCACGCACGTCAGCGGCTGGCTGCAGGCGCGTGGCACGGAAGTTCGTCATAACACGCGTGTTAAGTCTTTACTCTACGAAGGCAAACAAGTCGTAGGCGTTGAACTAGATAACGGAGAAAAACTTTACAGTGATCACGTGGTCCTTGCCGCCGGTCATTCCGCGCAAGAGATCTACACGCACTTGATGGAAGCCGGCGTGGAGATGAAGCAAAAAGATTTTGCTGTCGGAGTGCGCATCGAACACTCTCGTCGTCACATCGATAAAATTCAACATGGCCAGTGGTGTGAATCACCAGAACTGGGTGCCGCTCGCTATCGCTTGAGCTGGCATGATCACACCGCCGATGTGGGCGTTTATAGTTTCTGCATGTGCCCGGGTGGCTACGTGCTGTCATCGGGCACCGAAGAAAACGGTCTGGTGGTAAACGGTATGTCGAACTTCGCACGTAATTCACCGTGGTCGAACGCGGCCCTGGTGGTCTCGGTGAAAAGTGCGGAGCTGCCGGAGAAAGATCTCTTGGCCGGCATGCGCTATCAGCATTCGATTGAACAAACGGCTTTTAAAATATCGCAGAAACATGCCACCGGACGCGAGATTCCCGCCATGACCGTCCGCGAATTTTTAAAAGGGAAGGTCGACGGCAAGCCTTTGCCGAAAACTTCCTGCCCTTCGCATATTTTTAAGGCCGAGTTGGCCGATATCTTTCCTGAAAAGCTTATCACCCACCTGAAAGAGGGTTTAGCGCAGTTTGAGAAGGCCCTGCCAGGCTTTACGCATGAAGATGCCCTGCTTATGGCGCCTGAAACCCGTACTTCGTCGCCCCTGACCATTGTTCGCGACCGTCAGCTTTACCAATCCACATCACACAAGGGTCTTTACCCATGTGGAGAAGGGGCGGGCTATGCTGGGGGAATCACGTCGGCGGCAGTGGATGGGGTCCGTGTCGCCTTAGCGATACTCTCACAGGAAAAGCTTTTGCCTCCTGTCGTGCCTTAAGTTATATTGGGCCCGAATCAATCAAAGGAAAATCCCGAATGAAGCTCAAGAATATCGCCGTGGTGGCCCACGTCGACCATGGTAAAACCACGCTCGTCGACGAACTACTCAAACAATCAGGTCTTTTCTCTGCTCACGAGCAGACGACTGAACGCATGATGGACTCAGGCGAACTTGAAAAAGAACGCGGAATCACCATTCGCGCCAAAAACTGTGCGTTCCGTTGGAACGACACCAAGATCAATCTTTTGGATACTCCAGGTCACGCCGATTTCGGCGGTGAAGTAGAGCGTTCTTTGATGATGGTTGATGGTGTTCTTTTGTTGGTGGATGCCTCTGAAGGTCCTTTGCCACAAACGCGTTTCGTTTTGACCAAAGCTCTCGAGCGCGGAATCAAAATCGGCGTGTTTATCAATAAAGTTGATCGTCAAGATGAGCGTATCGACGAAGTCCGTGGCGAAGTGGAAGATCTTCTTCTCGAAATCGTGGCGCAAATCGACAAAGACGTGGATTTGGATATCCCGTTCTACTACGGTTCAGGCCGTAACGGTTACGCCTCTATGGATAAAAATCGCCGCGAAGGTGACATGAAGCCACTCTTGGACTTCTTCACCAGCGACTACTACCCAGAAACCACATTTGATAAAGCTGGCCCACTTCAATTGTTGGTCACGAACTTGAGCTACTCAAACTATTTGGGTGCCTTGATGGTCGGTCGTATCCAACGTGGTGTGATTAACAACTCAAAACAGGCCATGTGGGTTGGGCGCGAAGGCACTAAGCCTAAGCCTTTCAAAATCACCGGCGTACAAATCTTCGACGGTCTTGGCATGTCATCAGTAGAGACGGCCGAAGCCGGCGAAATCGTCATTATCTCAGGCTTTGAGACAGGCGACATCGGCGACACCATCACTGATCCGCAAAACCCAGAGGCCTTGCCACGTATTGAAGTTGAACCACCTACGGTTTCCGTACAGGTTTCAGTTTCGACTTCTCCCATGTCTGGCCGCGAAGGTGAATACCTCACCAGCCGCCGTCTTGAAGAATTCCTCTTGGCCGCTGTTCGTACCAACGTATCACTCAAATTCTCTCCGACTGACGATCCGAAAGTTTTCGTCATGAAAGCTCGTGGTGAGTTGCAAATTGCCGTCGTGTTTGAAGAAATTCGCCGCCAAGGTTACGAGCTCATGATCGCTCGTCCACAGGTCATCATGCGCGAAGTAGACGGCCAAACCGAAGAGCCGTACGAGCGCCTCGTTCTCGACGTACCTAACGACGCCACCGGTGTCATCACAGAGAAGCTCGCTGCCCGCAAAGGCATGATGGCGAACATGATGAACTACGGTGACGGTCGTACACGGATGGAGTTCGAAATTCCATCACGTGGTTTGATCGGCTACCGCTCAGTCTTTTTGACAGACACGAAAGGCCAAGGCCTCATGTCTTCTTACTTCCTCGGATACCGTCCGCACGTTGGGAAGATGCTTGGTCGCGTGAACGGAGCCTTGGTATCGGATCGTGCTGGTAAAACCACTCCTTACGCTCTCTTTAACTTGCTCGCCTCTGGTAAGCAGTTCGTGAAGCCAACGGAAGAAGTTTACGAAGGAATGGTTGTCGGTGAGCACACTCGCCCGAACGACCTGAACATCAACGTCTGCCGCGAGAAGCATTTGTCATCAGTTCGTACCGCCGGTAAAGACGAAAACATCATCCTTCCACCAATTCCTAACCGTACGTTGGAATGGGCCCTGGACTGGATCGATGAGGATGAGTGGGTGGAAGTAACCCCTAAAAACATCCGTATCCGTAAGAAAGAACTGAACTCTCAAAAACGCACCGTCGTCCGCTAGAAAAGCTCAAGTATTAGGTCCTCCTGCCGATAAGCCTGGCAGGAGGCCTTTTATGAAATTCATGTCATTTATGTTCGCTTTGTTCTGCGCCACCGCCGCTTTGGCGAAGTCGGATGCAGGTCTGTTCAATCAGGCAATCCGCGAAGGGATTAAGCAAGAGGATAAAAAAGATGGCGTGATGTACAAGGGCTCAGCAGGTCGTGCGCCGGCTTCAGTTGAACCATCCAAAGCGGATGTGATTCAGAATGAGCAGAAGTCGCTGGATAAAGTCGAGAAGCACTACAAGCAGTTAGGCCGTCCGAGTTGGTAATTGCGATTACCCAAAATGAAAACTAGAGAGCAAGAGAGCTCAGAAAATCTTGCTAAGTTTTTCAGAGGTGCAGCTTCGCTTTATGCGGTTGCGCTTTTTTTGCTTTTTGGTGTTTGTGATGCACTTTTCTATTCCCAGCATGCAAACACATTTTGGTTCCTTCGAATCGTTGTGGTCGTCTCCATTCTTGTGAGCCGTGAAGTCGTGAAACGACTTGATAATAATAATTTTCAACGAATGCAGATCGTTTGCACCATACCGTTTATCATCGGCTCAAGTGCGATTGCCTGGATGGTCTATAGAATCTGGGACCACTCATCTTCGTATTGGGGAGGTCTGGGGATCATTCTGACCGCGCTCGCGACAGGCTTTTCTTTCTCTAGATTTTTTTATGCCCTAATCTCCGTCTACATTCTGCTTGTGTTCGGAGTCTTCAGTCTCATGTATTACGTCGAAACAGGGTATCTGCAGATTTTTCTACAATACATTTTCCTTTTTGCCATTTCGATCTCCGGCTCTGTAGGAAGATGGTTCTACAATCGGCTAGAGAGAGATGAATATGCTTCTCGCGAAATGCTCAACGACGAATTAATACATAGAAACGTGATCATCGAAAAGAAGACGGAGGAAGCGACAAGGTTGAGAAGTTTAAGCCGTCAGTTTAGTCCCCGCTTGATCGATTGCATCGAGCAAGGATTGGTAGATATATCGGCCCCACAAGAGCAGCGAGAGATCTGTGCACTCTTCATCGACATCAAGGATTCTACGCGTAAAGTGCTATCGATGCCGCCCGAGGATACTCAGAAGATTATTACTATGTTCATGTCTGACGTCATGGGAGTTATGAACAAGCATGACATGACAATTGATAAATTCGTCGGAGACGGAGTCATCGGTTTTACCAATGCTCCCTTAGTACAAGAAGACTACGTGAAGCGATCAATCTTGTGCGCGCTTGGTATCTGCCACCTTCTATCTGAAAAGGCACACATCTACGATGAACTTTGGGGGAGCCGGTTTGAGTTCCGGATTGGGATGGCTTCGGGTATAGCGTCGGTAGGTTTCTATGGCGATGAGCAAACAATCAAGACGTACACGGCACTTGGAATGGTTATCAACTTGGCCAACCGTATGAATGGTAAAGCTCCTGTGAACGGTATTGTGATGACTGGAGAGATGAGGGAAGAACTTAAGAAACAGGACT
>JBEIPE010000454.1:0-1585 GCA_040377215.1 Halobacteriovoraceae bacterium | reverse complement strand
TGCTTTGAGAAGCGAGTCCCAAGGGTTGGTTAAAGGGGTTTATCGGATTAAACACCTCACCGGTGCCGTAGTTGATGTACATACGACCAAACACGAAACGCGAACTCTCGCCGTCGAGCTCGTAGTAGAGCTTGTTAATCACTAAGTCGGTCTGGGCGTCGCCGTCCTGGCGCGAGTGATCGAGACGAAATACATCGCGCGCCACGAGCTTGCGCGGGAAATTAATGAGCTGGGGAGCCAGGAAGCCATCTCCATAGAGTTCTGACTGTGCATACCGACCGAAGATATTCGTTTCTACGCGAGATTCAGAAAACTCAGCTTTGAGGTTGAGGTTTCCCGTCACGACGTTGAATTGAGATTCCTGCCAGTCCTGTAACAACGGAAAGCGCTTCGACGAAGATTGATTCCAGAGCTTGCGTGCCTGGGCTTCCAAGTTACCGCTGGCCTCGAATTTCAATGAAGATTCTTCGGGTTCAGGCTCGGCTTCGACCACCGGGACAACGACGGGTTTCGGTTTTGCCTTGGGCTTCTGTGGCTGAATGATTTTTTTTCGTTGAACAGGTACACGTGCGCGACGGACGGGAGTCTGCGCCCAGGCGGTATCAAGCAGCAATGGAAGTAGCAGCCACCACACGCGCATATCAGTTGTCCGTTAGGTTCTTCATGGTGAAATGATCTTTGGCGAAGTTTACTTTGAAGGCGAGCTTCTTATAAACCAAGATTGTCTTGCGACCTTTTTCTTTATGCGGAGTCATTTCCCAGTATGACGGCACTTTGTGGCCATCAAATGTTTTAACATCAGAGAGAGCCAATGTGCGAATGAGAGTGCCTTTCTTGTCGTAGTAACGGTGGAAGCGCGGCAGGCAGTCTTTTTTATCGGCCAGGGTGAGAATGCGAGGCCAGATAACTTTTGAGTCTGACTTGGCGATGTTATCGATGACTTTATATGTGTTCTTGCCGATTTTCTCATCAGGCTTAAACGTATGTGTGTAGTCCTCGTACATGCTCGAGGCCTTAAGCAAATCGTCGTTGGTGAAGTCTGAGCCCATCCAGCTAGCGAGTAGCATAGAAGGTGAAACGGTCACTTTGCGTTTGAGTTTAGGGAAGTAGTTCCACATGTTATTGCCCAGACGCAAAGTTCCGATGCCCTTTTCTTTGGCGGGCGAATCGATGAACGTCAGAGCATCGTCTTTGCCTTTCACATCGGTACGAATCTCAAGTTCACGCTCCCAAGTCGGCGTGGTGATTTTCATATTGAGTTCAGCTTTGGATTGGTCACCGCGCATCTGCTGTTCCATATACTGCAACCAGTGGTCGGCTGATTTCACTGGCAATCCGCCAATCAGGACACAGGCGAAGAGTTCTTTTTTCATGGATTGTTTCCTTCTTTCAGCTGTCCGTCGTTGATGCGCAAAACGCGTTTCACTTGATCGATGAGACGGGGGTCATGGGTCGAGAAGACAAAAGTAAGTTTGAATTCTTGATTAAGTTTTTTGAACAGATCGATGATGTCTTGTGCCGTCTTGGAATCCAAATTGGCGGTTGGTTCATCCGCGAGGATGAGTGATGGCCGCCCAGCCACGGC
>JBEIPE010000275.1:0-3943 GCA_040377215.1 Halobacteriovoraceae bacterium | reverse complement strand
GCTTCAATGCGGCTGCGTTCAGCTGGCTCAACGGCTTCTACCGAATAAACGCCACCGAGTGGGCGGCGATCGAGGTATGTTGCGCGCACTTCAGTGCCAATCGCTTTCGGGGCGAGGAGTACATGATGAAATTGCGGAAAGGTTTTGCTGAGCGCTGACTCCGTCAGCGCAAAGCCGTGGGCGTAGTAAATCACGGTGCCCACTGGAATAAACGCACTCATGCTGGCCAGCGCACCGGCAATTTCATGATCAGGGACGAGCATAGCGATGGGGTGGCCTTGCATCGGTGCTTGCCAGTCCACGAGCTTGAGTGGCGGCTTGATTTTATCCCGCGACGATGAGTCGTGGCGCAGCAGGACATGGACGTTCCAACCGGAGTCCACGAGATTAGCGCACCAAGCGCGCGCTTGATTGCCGTAACCCATCACCACAATGTGATTTTCTGCTGTCAAAGGGCCTCCTATTCAGGCACCTTTTCGTACCATGGGCCATGATACTCGCCAAGAAAGGACACGGGCTTTTCTCTATGGAGAAAGCGTCTTCACCACAATGAGGGTGGAAAACGGCCGTATTTTCTTTGCCGACGCTCACCAGAAGCGCCTGTTGGAAAGCGCAGAATGGCTCTGGCCCGGCACAGCGTCCCAAGCGGAGCGTCTTTGGAATTCCTTAACACCACCTGGAGAGACGGGAACATGGCGGATCACGCTCACCGCCCAGGCCACCTCACGGCAACTTCGTTTGGTCGAACCTGCGGAACTTTTGTTGGATGATTGGTGGACGCCCGAACTTCCTGCGCCTCAAACTTGGCAAGCGCGCACGGTACGAGCAGCTGCGCGTCCTAGTGAATGGCCGGCGTTTCTGAAAACCGGCGACTATCTCGCCCGTTTAGTGGCCGCGCGAAAAATTCCTGCGGAAGAAATTCCGTTATTCCATGTGAAAGAAAAAATCTGCGAGTTTCTCCACGCCAATGTTTTTTTCTGGGACGGCCGTGGTTTTCACACGCCTCACGTGGGTCCAGATGTGCTCGCCGGTTTAGGCCGTGCCCGTTTTGTGGACATGTTGAATGCCGCAAAAATTCCTTTGAGTGAACGCGACATTAGTCTCGAAGAAGTCACAAACTTTAAAAGTACCCTGGCGGTCAATGCGGTTCGCGGCCTTGTCAGCGTCGACATGATTGACGGGCGCGAAGGCCTTAGGCATCCTTTATTGGATAACTGGCAGCGAACTTTTTTCGAGAATTAAATGAAAGTCCTCAACGTCAAATGCCCTAAGTGCAAAACAAGTTTTGAGTATTACAGCTCGGCTTCTCGTCCGTTTTGTAGCGAGCGTTGTCGCATGATCGACCTCGGCCATTGGTTAGAAGAAACGTATACGGTTCCGGCGCAAAATCTCACGGAAGAAGAACAAGATCGCTTGATGCAAATTTTGGATGTCCCCGATGAAGAGCAGTGAGCGCAAAGTTGCCCTGAGCTTCACTCTTAAACTTGCCGACGATGCCGGCAAGATCCTCATTCAGCAATCACAAAAACTTTTCAACAAACCTTTGAAGCTCATTCACAAAGGCGCCGCTGGTCTTGCCTCTGAGGCCGATCTCAAATCCGAAGAACTCGTCATCCGTCGCATCAAGAAAAAATATCCGACGCACGAAATTCTGGCGGAAGAAGACAGCTACGTTCGCAAACTTAAAATTCAAGGACCGGATGATCCGAACCAGCTCACGTGGTTGATCGATCCGCTGGATGGCACCAATAATTTTCTCAATGGCCTGCCGTTTTTTTGTGTGAGTTTGGCACTCGTCCAGGGAACTGAAGTGCAGGTCGGTGTGGTTCACAATCCACTGCTGAATGAAACGTTCTACGCCACCAAGGGAGGCGGGGCCTATTTGCGCCGCCGTCTCGGTGGGAAGTATCAGACTAAAAAGCTCCGCGCGCCGGTGGTCTCGCAGCCACTGAAAGATGCGCTGATCTCGACGAATCTCGGATCCAGTCGTCACAACGCTACTCTCATTCGCAAATTTCCTGAAGTGCGCGCCTTCCGTCGTCTCGGTTCAGCTGCGCTTGAACTCTCATACGTTGCTGCTGGGATTCTCGATGCGTACTGGGAGTACAAATTGCAACCTTGGGACATCGGGGCAGGCGGTTTGATTTGCCAAGAAGCGGGTGTGCCGATCTCTGATCTTGAGGGTCAGACATTCAATCCCTACGTGCCCTCAGTGCTCGCGGCACGCTCTCCGCTGTACAACGATCTCCTGCAGATTCTCACCACTGTTTGACAAGCCTGGCCATAGGCTTGGTATAATCCTTTCATACGTTTAGCCCGCGCTTTGGGCTCTTCTGCCAAGGATAGGCGATGCTTGAATCTTTGATCACGACCCTCGATAAGTTCACCCCAGAAATTCTGGTGATTCTTTCGGGTCTACTTGTAATCACCACCACACTTTTTCTGTGGCTGTGGTTTGCCAATCGCCGCACTTACAATTTGTTGCGCCATCAATTGCCAGCGTCAGTTGTTAAAACCTATCTCGATTCAGTTATTCAAAACTCAACATCATTGAAGTCTGCGCTTTTCAGAGGCGGCGGCAATGACATCTCCATGCCGACATCCATGCCCGTTATCGGTGGTGGAGAGAGCATGGCAGCCGCGGGCCCTGGTGATCAGGGACTCCGTGATCAAGTTCAACGTCTTCAGTCAGAACTTTCATCACTTCAGTCGCAACTTGCGACGGCCAACAACGTAAAAAAAGATCTCGAAGCCGCACTGGCCGCGGCCAATGCTCGCATCAAAGAACTGGAAGCACTCTTGGCGAAGGCCGGCAGCGCCAGTGGTGACAACGGCGCCATGGTTGCGGAGATGCAGAAGGTTTCCAAAGAGCGCGACGAGCTTCGCGAGAAGCTTAAAGAGTACGAAATCATCGAAGACGATCTGGCGAACCTCAAGCGTCTTCAACAAGAAAACCAACAGCTCAAACGTTCTCTCGGTATGAGCGGTGGCTCAACACCTGCACCGGTTGAAGCGACGCCAGTTTCTGGCGGCCAGGACCCACTCGCTGGTGCTGCTGATCTCTTTGAAGATGTTCCTGTCGCAGCTGAAGATGATGCGACTGCTGAGCTCGAGCAATTCTTGTCTGCTGGCACCGAAGAGCCAACGACAGAGTCTGAGCAGGCGACTGAGAAAGCCCTCAATGAGAGCACACCGAAAGCCGCTGCAAATGAAAAAACACCTGAGGATCTTCTCAGCGAATTCGAAAAGATGTTGGGGTAACTATGTTTCAAATCATTCTAGGATTCGCTCTTCTCTCCAATGTCGCCCATGCCGCCGTACCAGCGCCGAAAGCATCTCCCTTGAGTGATGTGCAGAAAGTGGCACGCTTCGAAGAGTCTTTCCGTCTCGAGAGCATGCAGCCCGCTCGCTTGAAGGCCATGGCCTTCTCGCTCAAACAAAAATCAGTTCCGACACTTATCAAAGTCATGAAAGACGCCGCGTTCCCAGAAAAAAACCGCTGGCACGCCACCATGTTGCTCGGTCAGGTCATGGGTAAGAAGAGCGCACCGTTCATCGCCAAGTTCGCTGATCATCCTGCGTGGATGATGAGAGTGGCGAGCCTAAAAGCTTTGGCCGCCTTGGACATGCAGGAATATCACAACGTGTATGCTCGCGCATTGAAGGACTCGTCTTTGATCGTGCGAGTCCAAGCTCTCGATAATATCTCGCACATGAAGCTCACTAAGCTTGCGCCGAATGTTTGGAACATGATGTATGACCAGACCAACTACACAGGCTCAGCTGGCAAACGTAAGCGCACGTCGATTGTTCGTTCAATCATCCGCACCGTCGGTGATTTGAAATACGCTCCGGCCAAACCTGCTCTCACGAAGCTGATTCAAAAGCCGAAGTATCAAGATTTGGTGGAAGACTTGGATTACTCACTTGAGACGATCACAGG
>JBEIPE010000156.1:0-6844 GCA_040377215.1 Halobacteriovoraceae bacterium | reverse complement strand
CGTGCTTCAGCGAACTCAATCACCGCCGTGATTCCTCACTACGGCTACTCTCGCCAAGACAGAAAAGCGGCCCCAAGAACTCCGATCACTGCAAAACTCGTCGCTGATCTTCTCACTGTCGCGGGCACCTCTCGCGTTGTGACGATGGATCTTCACGCTGGTCAGATTCAGGGCTTCTTCAATATTCCATTCGATAACATCTTCGCTTCACCAGTGATTTTGGATTACGTCAGAAAAAATATCCCACCGGATAATTTGGTCTGTGTTTCTCCAGACGCTGGTGGTGTTGAGCGTGTTCGTCACTACGCTAAGAAACTCACCACTGAGTTGGCGATGATTGATAAACGTCGTACTGGCCCGAACGTCGCGGAAGCGATGAACGTTGTCGGTGATGTGAAAGGCAAAGACTGCATCATCATCGACGATATGATCGATACGGCGGGAACTTTGGTGCAAGCCGCTCAAGCCTTAAAAAAACACGGCGCGAATCGTGTTTACGCTGCTGCTACTCACGCCATTTTCAGTGATCCTGCCATCACTCGTATTGCTGAATGTGATGCACTTGAAGCAGTCATCACCACTGATACGATTCCTCTTTCTGCTGAAGGCAAAAAGCTCAGCAAAATCGTGGTGCTCTCAACGGCGGACATTTTGGCGAAGGCCATCCACCGCACATTTAATCACGACTCGGTGTCGTCACTTTTCATCTAGTATGTTTCGCTTGGTCGTGGGGGTCGGAAACCCTGGTAACGAATACGCCACGACTAAGCACAACATTGCCTGGCTCCTCTTTGATTCCCATCCCACTCTTCGCTCTGCTAACTGGAAAAATAAGTTCAAGGGTGAGTTTTGTGATGTCGATATTAAGGGACAAAAGACTACTTTCCTAAAACCTCTAACTTACATGAATCTATCGGGTGAATCTGTTCAGCCACTAGCGGCTTTTTATAAGATTCCGCCTCAAGAGATCTTGGTCGTCCACGACGAGCTCGATATTCCCTTTGGCCAAGTTCATTTCAAGATGGGCGGAGGCCTTGCCGGCCACAATGGCTTGAAGAGCATTGCCTTGTCGCTTGGGACTGATAATTTTGCGCGAATGAGAGTGGGAATTGGCCGTCCGGTGCACGGAAGTGTGTCTGATTGGGTGCTTTCAGGCTTTCCAAAAGAACAACAGGCGTTCCTCGCGCAAGTGCTGGAAAAGTTGCATGGCCCCCTAGAAGATTGTGTGTTATCCGGTATCGCGAAAGCGTCTTTAGTGAATAAAAAACCGCTCATTTGAGCGAGGAGTAGATCATGGGTTTGAACGTTGGCATCGTAGGTCTTCCAAACGTCGGCAAGTCGACGATCTTTTCGGCTTTGACCTCTGCTCCCGCAGAAGCGGCGAACTACCCATTCTGTACCATTGAGCCCAACGTCGGTGTGGTTCACGTTCCCGATTCACGTCTTGATCGCATTGCAGGCCTCGTCAAACCAGAGCGTACCGTTCCTGCGATCGTTGAGTTCGTTGATATCGCGGGTCTCGTGAAAGGTGCTTCGAAAGGTGAAGGCCTTGGTAACCAATTCTTGGGACATATTCGCCAAGTCGGCGCCATCGCTCACGTCGTTCGCTGTTTTGAAGATGGCGACATCATTCACGTTGCGGGCAAAGTTGATCCGGTTTCTGACGTTGAAGTGATCAACGTCGAGCTCGCATTGGCCGATCTTGAAACAGTGTCGAAGCGTCTTCAGGGCATCGATCGTTTGATCAAGAGCCAAGACAAAGTTGTTTCGACTAAAGCCAAAATCGCCAAACCCATTCTTGAAAACCTCACGAAGGCTCTTGGCGAAGGTAAGCCAGCACGCAGTCTTCCGTTGGATGCTGATGAGAAAGATGCCGTCAGTGACTTGCATCTCATCACGATGAAGCCTTTGATGTACGTATGCAACGTTGATGAAGCAAACTTGCAGAAAGAAAACGAACACGTAAAACGTGTGAAAGAAATTGCTGCCAAGGAAAATGCTGGCGTAATTACCATCTGCGGAAAAGTAGAGAGTGAAATTGCCGCCCTTGGTTCAAAAGAAGAGAAAGAAGAATTTTTGAAAGAAATCGGTATCGAAGAGTCAGGCCTCTCGAAGATGATCAAAGCCGGTTACAACCTTTTGGGCATGTACACCTACTTCACTGCTGGCGTTAAAGAAGTCCGTGCGTGGACTTTCCCGAAAGGGGCGAAAGCACCTCAAGCCGCTGCTGTGATTCACACCGATTTCGAGCGTGGATTCATTAAAGCTGAAATCTATCACTGCGACGACCTCTTCAACTTCACGACCGAAGCCAAGGTTAAGGAAGCAGGGAAGTTTAGAATTGAAGGTAAAGAATACGAAGTGAAAGACGGCGACGTCATTCATTTTAGATTTAACGTTTAAAGCCTAGTGCCACGTCGTAGATTTGATTGAAGGTAGCGGGATCCGAAAGATCTTTGCTGCCTTCAAGAGTCTTATAGAAAAACAAATTCCTAAAAATCAGTTTCACATAGTTTCTTGTTTCCAGAAACGGAATGCTTTCGACGTTAGGAAGCATTTCATCACCAATAAAATATAATCCCTTCCATCGCTCAACCCGCGCTTCCCCCGCATTATAGGCGGCCAATACGTAAACGAGATTGCCGTCGTAACGTCGATGGAGTTGTTGGAAGTACTTGGCACCGATCTCAAGGTTTGTTTTAGGTACGGCGAGATGTTTCTCCCTGACTGAGCGTTGCATCTGGCGTGCCGTGGTTGGCATCAGCTGCATAAGTCCGCGAGCGCCTACGCGAGAACGAGCTTCTGGATTGAAAACGGACTCCTGGCGAATCAAGGACAGGACAACCAGCGGGTCAACCTTTGCGTTCTTAAGCGCTTTTTGTAATTCGACGTAATAGGGCTTCGGATAAAGAATCTCGAGCAGGAAACGATTGAAGCGTACTTTTTGGAGGTCGAGGGCCGAGTAGATCACCTTGAAGCTTTCAATATAGTTTTCTTCCTCGCCAATCAGTGCGGCGGTCAAAAGATAAGCATCGCTTTCCACAACAGCTTTCTTGTCATTCGGGACCCTAGAAACAATTCCTGGAATGAAATTCTTTTGGAAGCCACGTAATTCGGAAGCTAGGAAAATCTTAGCATCGAGACGTGCCCAGGCGCGCAAACGTTTCCATGATTCCCAAACTGTCGGATCAATCTCTTTGAGCTGCAACTCAATAGGCTGCTCTTTGTTAACACCTTTATAAAATGAACCTTTGGTAGATTCAGGATGAAAGGCCTGCAAGGATTTACTCGCCATGATCCCATAGAAACTTAGCGGGTGACGCTCAATGAGTTGTTCCCAGAGTTTGCGGGCTTCATCTTTTTTGTCTGTGCGATGATGACCATAGGCGAGCCAATACTTCAGTCGTGAGTCAGTTAGCTTGGCAAAGCGGTCAGTGATTTTTTTATCTTTGGCCCATGCGAGTGCGGACTTCCAGTCATCCTTCGCACCCCACATCCAAAGCCTAAAGAATTGTGCATCCTCTTTCTGCTCGTTGTTTCCATTAGCAATAACATAATCAAAAATATCCCGTGCGGGCTCATCGTATCCATTGCGCCAAAGATTTTTACCTAAATCAGCATAGCGTCCCATGGAGGTCTCTATGGGGAGGCGAGTGAGGTTAAGTCCGAGCCAGGTTTTCATCTGGGTCATCAGGGAAACCACTTTCTCTTTCTGCTTTTGATCAACGGCTTTGTACGCTTGCTCAATCATCCGTGAGTATTCTGAGTAATAAACCTGGCGCGTTGACTCAGCATCGAGGCCAAAACTTTGAATGTGGCGAGTGAGATCCGGTGTGATGATAAGTGTTGGGATCAAGTCACGAGGAACTTCCCGGCGGCGCTTTACAACATGTTCAGTGACGAGTGTTGAGACCACAATACGCAAATCTTCTTTGGGTTCAATTCGTTGCATGAACCACAAAAAGTCGGCTTGGTTTCGTCCGTATAGGAAGTTCGCCATGAAGCGCTTAAGGAAGGCGACACTTGTTGGTGTTAGTCCACCTGCTGCGAGTGCCAAAGGCGCCATTTGTTGAAGAGAAATTTGGCGGCAATAAACGAGACGCTGGAGTAACAACCGTCTGGCGAGACCGAAAGTAGTTTTGAGGCGAGTGCGCATGTCCTGGCAGGTGGTCAGCAGTTCTTCATGCGGAAGAGTAGGAAATCTTTTTAGATCAGTGAGCCATTCATGAAAGATGGCGAGACGTGGATTCTTGCCAGATTCTTTTAGGCCTTTATCCAGCAAATAAGCACTGGCATAACCTTTTTCTGCGACTTTATAAATCTGCAGAAAGTGATCATAGACAATGAGATCAGCACGAGTGAGTTGTAATTCCGGGCGAGCGACAATACTTTTCCAACCCGTAGGCGTCTGTGCGCCAACAAGCATTGAGTAGAGAAATAAAAGGGAAGTTAAGGCAAATCGCATCAGTGGAATTTTATCATGGAAGAGTGCTACGGCACTAAGCCTTATTCTTCTGAATGAATGCGTTTTTGAATGTCTTTGAGGCGCGCGATAATTTCATTAAGAACAGGACGTTTATCCTCTGGCACTACCAGCGCCAGATTGTTCACGTAGCTGGTGATCTCAGTGATATAGGCGTAATCATCTTCGCGCGTGTCGGCCAAACGATCAAAAGCGTTATTAACCTCTTGGGCAACCTCAGCAAAGTGATCTCCATCACGGAATGTGACCATTCCAGGATTGGCGCCTTCCGTTATTCCTCGGAGGTAATTAGTCAGTTTATACATTGGGCCAGCAATCTTGTGCGTCAAGAAAATGCACAGCACGAAAACAATCCCCACGTAGAGCAATTGGTAAGCCCCGAGGAAGATGAGTAGTTCTGTGCGCGCTGCTTTGAGACCTTCAGCGGCCTGTGGGTTCATACGAGTGAACGTATTGAACAATTCAATAATCGTGAATGGATAAATGAGACTTGAAATCCAAACCAAAGAACAAATAACTAGGCTGAACCTAATTTGGAATTTTGGATTGATTAGAAAAATGGATCTTTTATAAACAGACAAAAGAACTTCCCCACAAGGGTTTTACATTAGTTCTATGATAAATCCTGCCATTACTTCTCGCCACTTAAAACTGGTTGAGAGAAGATAACTTAGCCGTTGTGTCGGAGATACCTGGAGGGTTTGTGCGCGAACAAATTTTGAATCTCATTGCCCCTATCAAAAATCCTGTTTCTGGTCAGACCTTCTCGATGGAAGGTCGTTGGAAAGAGATCAAAATCGAAGGTGATAAAGTCATAATTTCTTATGATCGCGATGGAATTTCTCCACAGGAAAAACGTCTCGTTGAGATGATGATTACTGAGAATCTCTCAGGCGTTGTGATCGCTGAAAACCTTATTCTTAAAAGTGTTTCTACAAATTCAGCAGATGTTTTCAAAGCAGCGGCTAGTTCGACTGAAGCCCCACCTGCTCCTGCACAGATTAAGACAGGTCATGCTGCCCCTATGGCAAAAAAATCCGTTCCGGGTGTTGGTAAGGTTATCGCGATTGGATCTGGTAAAGGCGGTGTAGGCAAATCGACCTTCACGGTAAATCTAGCTTGCTCACTTTCACGCATGGGCCGCAAAGTCGGAATCATCGATGCAGATATTTATGGACCCTCTGTCCCTATGCTCATGGGCAAACGTGGCGAAAAACCTGTCGCTAATAACGATCGCAAGATTGTGCCAATCGAAGCCCACGGAATTAAATTTCTCAGCTTCGGTCTTTTCGTTGAAGAGAAAGATCCTGTCATCTGGCGTGGCCCGATGTTGGGCGGAGTCTTGAATCAGTTTCTTTTCGATGCAGATTGGAACGGACTTGATTACCTCTTGATTGATTTGCCACCTGGAACTGGGGACGTGCAGCTCTCAATGGTGCAGAACTGTAATGTCGACGGTGTGATTATTATTTCTACTCCACAAGACGTGGCGCTGTTAGATGCGGTGAAGGGTCTTGAGATGTTCCGCAAACTCAATCTTCCTATTCTGGGAATGGTTGAGAACATGAGCTCATTTATCTGCTCCAACTGTCAGCACGAACACCATATCTTCGGCGAAGCTGGTGTTGAAAAAGCGGTTGAGAAACTTGCCGTTCCGTTCTTGGGCAAAGTCCCGTTGGAAGTTGAGTTGAGACTTTCTGCGGATTCAGGAAACCCATATATGGCCAATCCTTCTTTTGAAGGACGCCCTGTAGCGCGTGCCTTCCAAGCAGTTGCTGCTAAAATCGAACAGCAGTTTCATCCTCAAGACCCTGCCAAATCAGGTCTTTTCTCGCGTTTGTTCGGAGGATAGAATTAAGCATGCTTGAGTTTGATATCCCTCTTCTTAACGTGCTCGATGAACAGACCATGGTGGGTTTCACTGGTCGAGTGAACGTATTGGATCGGACAACTCATCAGCTTTTAGGTCTCGTTGTTTTGCGTGAAGGTCAAATCTTTCGCAGTCAGTATCGTGGAGTGCAAGGCCTCAAAGCTTTTTTCAATATTGTCATCGAAGGCGCTCAGCTCGTTCCGCAAGAATTTATCGTTGAGCCAGAGATCATTGAAGAGAGTGACCGTCAGATTCACTATCCCTACAGCTTTCTCAAAAACAAAACCTTCGATGTTCTCAAGCGATTCCAGGCCGTCGCTCACCTGCGTCCACCTGCTCACGTAAAGCTGTTGGCCCGTTCATCATTCCTAGACTCCGATGAAGAGGTTACGGAAGCTGAGTTTGCCGTACTCTGTACGCTCACAGAGTGGAGCCAAGTCGATGATTTGTATCGTCACTGCTCCCTGCTGGATTACGAAATCACGGAATCT
>JBEIPE010000044.1:0-12717 GCA_040377215.1 Halobacteriovoraceae bacterium | reverse complement strand
GCGGCTTCACCATTACTACGCATAGTAAAGATTTGCGCCCCGGCGGTACCTGGGACTACATCATGCATGGACCGGATGGCACGAACTGGGACAACGTCACGAAGTACCATGAAGTCGAACAGTACAAACGTCTGGTGTACGATCATGGTGGCAGTAAAGATCGCCCACCCCTCTTCCGTGTTGAAGTCGACTTCAAAGAGAAGAACGGCAAGACCACCATGGATATGAAGATGATCCTGGCCTCCCCAGAAGCAGCCGAGCAAATCAAGAAACACATCAAGCAGGCCGGCGGCAATGCCACCTGGGATCGTCTCGCTGAATTCTTGGATGAAGAAACGCTCGAGAAAAAAACCTTCGTCATCAACCGCACCTTCGATGCGCCGTTGGCGACCGTGTTTAAGATGTGGTCGGATCCAGAGCATCTCACGCAGTGGCTGCCGCCGACGGGATTGAACATGCAGTTCATCAGCGGAGAGATCAAAGTCGGCGCCACGACCATGTATGCCATGGGCAATCATGAGTTCACGATGTATGGGAAATCAACTTACAAAGAGATCAGCGCTCCTCACCGCCTCTGCTTCATTCAGCAGTTTTGTGATCAGAAGGGCAACATGGCCCGTCACCCGGGTGCGCCGGTGTGGCCCGAGACATGGCTCACGACTGTGACACTCGCCGAGGAAGGGCCAGACCTTACTCGTGTGACGGTGACTTCAGAGGTCTGTGGGAACTTCACCGCGGAAGAATTGCAAGCGTTCATCGAAGAGCGCGGTGGCATGACGCAAGGTTGGACGGGATCGTTTGATAAGTTGGAAGACTATCTGAAAGCCTAATTGAGAAGGGCCCCTTTCGGGGCCCTTATGATCTACTCTTCTTTTTTCTCTTCGCCTTCGCCGTTATCCGGATGCTCGTAGTACATCAAGAAGTCCTCTGGATCTTCTGGATTGATGAACGCCACTTCCACCACGTCTTGGCCAAGTGACTTCGTTGCGTCGAACACGTCGATGAAGAGCCCAATGCGGCCTTCTACGATTGAAGCCGTCTTCTCGTCGCTATCAGTTGATTGCAAGAGGAACATGCCGTCACGAGGCTCGATGGCCTTGAACTCACCTTTCAAGAACGCAGACTTCGGATTCGTGAAGACGCGAGCACGGCGCGAGGCCTTGCCTTTGCCATGCTTTTCGTTGATCACGAATGAAGCTGTATCGCCTTCGTCGTTTTTACCAAGGTTCAACACCACGTCGTCTTTCTTCGCGTACTGAGAAAGGTAAGGGCCGCGGAGATAGTTCTTTCTCCAGGTCGAATCGAGCTTGGCTTTTTCGTAAGCGAGCTTCGCGGTGCCGTACTGAATGCCGTTTGATTTATCGTCGTCTTTCTTAGGAAAGAAGATTTCTTTCGGACCATTCGCTGTGTTGCTAGAAATGGTAGCGCCTTCCAATGGGTTCTTAAGACCTTCGCTGTCATCCAAAGTGAGTACGCGAGGCTGACCGTCTTTCTTGGCGACAATTTGGTCGCCTTGAACTGACAACGGCCAAAGTTCGAAAGTGTTCTCTTTCACACCTGGGTTCACTTCGTAGGCCGAGATGTTGCGGCTGATGCTGTTCAAGAAACCCACGCGGCGTGCGATGAAGGGCAACTTGTTAGAGATGATGTAGCTGGGGGCCATTTTCAAAAGATCCACATACTCGACCAAAACGGCCGTGTATTTCCCTGGCTCGCCTTCCGTTGGGTGGAAGTAGATGCGAATAGCCGCTTTGTTCGGGCCTTTGTGCGGCGATTTGTAATCGGCCACACCGAGATAATGACCAGTGAGATCCTTCTCTACAGACGAGAGTTTGCGGGAATTCTGACTGGTGCTTGCGCATGACACCATCAACAGTAGCGTTGCTAGGTAAGAGAAAAGTTTCATTGAGTCTCCTCGACTTAAATTAAGCTTCAAAAAGTATGTCACGCACCCCTATGAGGGTAAAGGACGACACTTTTTTCCTTGATGCCTGTAGTCTGCCTAGCCTCCATTTTATACAATATCGCCTATGAATAAACCGTTTACTGCACCCACGACTGTTCCAGACCTCTTAAGAAATCTTAAGCCCCCTAAAACGGCGGTGGTCACCGGCGGCATGCCTTACGCCAACGGCCCGATTCATTTAGGCCATATGGCCGGTGCGATTGTTCCACCGGACATCATGGCGCGCTATCTGCGCATGTGGTTGGGAAAAGACAACGTGCTGTTTGTTTCTGGCAACGATGATCACGGCTCAACCTCTGAAGTGGCGGCGCTAAAAGCGGGTCAGCCGGTGCGTGAGTTCATCGATATGATCCACGACAAGCAAGTGGCGACCACGAATCGCTACGGCATCTCCTACGACATTTTTTCAGGCACCTCACGTCCGGATTGCTACCCGACGCACGTTGAGACCTCACAAGATTTCATGACGAAACTTTGGAAGAACGGCATGCTGGAGAAAAGAACCACTAAGCAGTGGTTTGATCCGAAGCTTTCGCGCTTCTTGCAAGATCGAAATGTGACAGGCAAATGCCCGAATGCAAATTGCACCAATGAATCGGCGTATAGCGACGAGTGTGAAGTGTGCGGCACGCAGTACGATCCTTCACAATTGATCAATCCCAAATCATCTCTCTCCGATGCGACTCCCGAACTCAAAGACACTGATCATCTGTGGCTGGATATGTGGAAAGTCGGCGATCAGCTCACTGAGTGGATCAAGAGCAAACAAAACAAATGGCGCAAGTGTGTGTTCAACGAAGTCTTCGAGACCGTGCAACCCGCCTTGCAGTTCGATAACACTCACGAGCCCGTCTTCAAAGAGATGCGTCCGACCTTGCCGAAACATAAGTCGCGCTACGCTCCTGGAAAAAAAGTCGTCGTGCAGTTTGAAAACAAAGCGGACTACAACGCGGGTTCAAAAATGCTCAGTGATGCCGGCATCATCTCTCAACCGATGAATGGCTGGGCCCTGCGCTCCATCACCCGTGATGTGACTTGGGGTATTCCGGTGCCCGCAGAAATTGATCCGGCCATGAAGAACAAAACTCTCTATGTGTGGCCCGATTCTTTGATCGCACCGATCTCCTTCACAAAAGTGGCCTTGAAACAAAAAGGCCGTGACCCAAGCGAGTACGAGCGTTTCTGGAAAGATCCCGAGTCGAAGATCTACCAGTTCCTCGGACAAGACAACGTGTACTTCTATGTGCTCATGCAGGGTGCGATGTGGTTTGGCGTGAAAGACAACTGGACCATGACGGATGTGTATTCGGTGTTTCACCTGATGGTGAACGGCGAGAAGATGAGTAAGTCCCGTGGTAATTTCTATTCGGCGGATCAGCTCACAGAAGAGATGGGCTTTCACCCCGATCAACTGCGCTACTTCCTCTCAACGTTGGGTCTTGCGGACAAACAATCGAACTTTGACTTTGAGACCTTCAAGGAACGTAATAAGTTCCTCGCAGGCCCCATGAATGCGGCCATGGAGAAACCGATCTCAGCGGTGCACTCACAATTTGGCGGCAAAGTTCCCGAAGGCAAACTCCTCGAGAAAGCCGAGAAAGAAACATTTAAAATCGTGCAGCTCTATTTGAAAAACATGGAGAAGGCCGATTACGTCACACTCTTGGGCATGATCGAAAACTACGCGCGTTTAGTTAACTCGATGTTCGTGCAGTACAAGCCGCACGATGACCGCGCACCGCTTGAGGGCCGCCAAGACGCGCTCTACACTTGTTTCTATGTTCTGAAGAATCTCATGATCATGCTTCATCCCTTCGCACCAGCGACCATGGAGAAGTTACGCCAGTCGCTGAATCTGCCTGAATCAGTGTTCACCCTCGAACAATTGGGAACTCCGATTCCAGCAGGACATGTGATTGGGCAGAAACAGCAGTTCTTCCCAGCGGTAGAGGGTGCGGTTGCCGATGGATGAGCACTTCAAAGGACTCCTCAAAGGCATGTGGCAGGTTCTTACGTCGCCGGGATTTTTTCTTCTGACGATTTTGGGTAATGGATTTATTTCTTTGTGCGCTTGGTTTTTCTTTCTTCTTGAGAAAGGAATAAACCCGAATGTGAACCGCTTCATCGATGGGCTCTGGTGGGCCTTCGCAACGGCCACCACCACCGGCTACGGGGATATAACCCCGAAGACGGACGGTGGAAAAATTTTAAGTGTTTTGTTGATGCTCTCTGGGCTTGCACTCTTTGCGATGTATACCGCGCTGTTCGCCGAGGCGATCCTCAACATTAAAGCGAACAAAGACAGTAGCAAACCTTAGTGAGTGGCGACAGCTTCAGCGATTGAGGCTTCAATATCTTCGAAGATATCAGTGTTGGTGCCGGTCTTATCACCCAAGAACCATGTGAGTGGTTTCGCAAGAACAGATGTCTCAGCGAGCGGCTCGCCGTTTCCATCACGAAGCATTCCCGGCATATCGACGACGTACAAAGTGGCGACGTTCTCTGGTTTTACTGCGCGGCCTTTACGAATAGCGTAGTACTCGATTTCGTGCTCATCACCATGAGTCAGAATGGCGCCGACAAAATCAGCTTTTGCGGCGATTTTCAAAGCCGCTGCATCACCACTGGTTCCGTTGATGACTGCTTTAAGCAAATCTTTGCGAGTGGTAGTGAAAGCTTCATTCGGTTCTTCGTATTCTGGCAACGAAGCCGCCAATTTTGCCATGCAACCTTCGGCATCTTTTTGAGTTTTGACGTTGCATGTGATGGCCTGAGCTGAAGCCGACAAAAGAATAGCAGTAACAACAATTAAATTTTTCATGGGGAGGAAGTAGCAAAGGCCAGAACCCCCTGTCCTGGCCTTTGTAGAAATTACAAACGTGGCTTAACGATGAGGCGTGGAACTTTCAGAGGGACCGGGATTCTGCGTGGAATCCGGCGAAACGCCCCCGATGATGAAGTCGAGCAAGCGGCAGTGGCATCCAGGAACTCTACATTCTCAACTGGGCCGTCTGGAGTGTCGCTCCCGATGTACACGGTGTGGACGACAGTCACTTCGTAGCTGCACTGGCTGGTGGTGGATTTATTGTGCTCAAGCTTTACGCGAGCGCTGGTGATCATGTAGTCGGGGCAACTGCCGCCCCCAGCTCCGCCTTCGTAATTCAAAGTGTAGTCATTCACAGTCACGCCTGAGGTGCTGGGCAAGAACAGGCCGTTATAGCTTGCTGCGTGAGCAACTAAGAGGTTCTTGGTGTAGTTCTCATCGACTTCCATGGAACATGCGAAACCCTTTGCTGCGGCGATCATAAGTACAACGAATAGTGCGATCTGTTTCATCAGTTCCCCCCTGGTTGGTTCCTACTTTCACCATATCCAAGGCATTCTGCTTGTGAAGACAGATAATTCAGACAAATACTCAATGAAAACTGGGGGCAAGTTGGGACTTCGCAGGAGCAGTTTGCACCGTCTCCTGCGTCAAAGATTACTTGTAAAACTTCTTCGCGAGGTAATCACCGAGACGTTTGCCGGCCTCGATATCAGAGGGATGATGAACGCCACCGAGCACTCTGTTAAGCGCGGCTTGATCAGCTTTCGCCATGAATTTTTCCGCGCGTGATGGATAGCGCAAAGAGAGGACGCGGCCATAGAGACGAGCGAGCGTGGTGTGACCGCTTGGGTACGAGCTGCTCTTTTCTTCTTCGATGCACGGCTTGATGTCACTGTTGCGATCATAAGGACGAGGACGATCGTACATACTTTTCGCTCGCGCACTGTTGGCCGCAGCGATGGCCGCCACACGCAGAAGCCGCACAGACAAATAAGCGATCTCTTTTTTGGTGAGAACATCACCGAAGAAACTTTTCAATGTTTCATTATTGCTTTGTTTGGCGGCCGCCAGGCATTCGGCCTCGGTGCGTTGGTCCTGCCAATCAAGTAGAATGGAGTCATCAAGTGCTTCATCAGCACTGCCGACTTCAGGATAAGGACCCACCACTTCCCTAATCTCAGCTTTTGAGATGAAGATGAAATTGGCCTGGGCCTGTGTGCTAAAAATGAGAATACAGATGAGTGCCAGCGTCTTCATAAACCTCCGTGTCGATGAATGCTTAGTATGAGTATGGTTGAGAGAGCTGTTTTTAGCAACGCTGTTAAGCTGACCTGGTGCCGCTAGAAAAACTAGAAACACTAAGCACTTGAATCTCTAGAACCTTTCCCTCTGCGTCTTCAGATATCACGCAACCATCTTTAACGTAAGAGCGTGTCTCAATACCAGGAGCCAGCTTAATGGACAAAAAATCGTGTTCCGTGTCGCGAAAGAATTGGGGATAGTTCATGTTACCACCTGGAAATTAACCATCACTGTGAGTATGACCCACACATTTTTATCGCCTGGAACAACTACGGCTGCAATCTTATTATCGTTTCGGTCATTAAAGTGTCGCACTAATATGTATTTCGACCCTTGATAAATACAAGAATCAAAATTCTTAAGCAGACGCTCAAGATCTTCGTTAGCAATTTTACGCTCAAACTGTCGTACCTTCGCATGATGAGTCAGTACCCATTTCTCAATCTCAAAAAGCATATAAACCCCTCGGGGCCTGTATGCAATTCAGCGGGAAATTTTCTAAGACCTAAGTCTCATGAATAAATGGAAGTTTTAATCATTGCGTTAGAAGTAATTGATCTATTTACTCCGAAAATTGTCTTCACCTTCTCGACCTGCCTACAATACTTCTATGAAAAACATCATTGCCGCTCTCTTGCTCGCCCTCTCTTTCTCTGTTGCCCATGCGCAATCAGAACTGGAGGCGAAATCAGTGCCTGCTCTTCTCAAGCAAATTGAAGAGACAACTTTCACTTATGTTGAAACGGGCAAGATGTTCGGATTTGTTTCTACGCAAAGCTGCATGTTCGAAAGCGCTGACATCATCGTCTTCAGAAATTACTGCTTCCCGGTGCGCGCTTATCCAGCCCAAGGTTACACCATCATTTCAAAAGAATTTGGTGTGATTGAGCTTTATGAAGAGACCATGGACAGTGTGCTTAAGCGCGACATTCAGATCTCTCAGTTCCCGGCCATTCTCGCGCCCTATGTTAACTCTCCGTTGCCGGACTTAGGTCTGAACGATTACTCCCTCATATTTGAAAAAATGTATCAGCGCTACTTCCCGGGTTGCTGGTCAACCAACTATTCGTTCTACACTGAGACTAAAGATGCTAATTGCTCAAAACCCACTGACGGTGTCATTGGCTTTGCACAATGGGCCCAAGAAACTCAAGACATTGTGAATGATGAAGCTGCATGGCGCGCGTTGATCAAAGCCATGAATACCAAGTTCAAAAACTAACATCATCTTAACTCTTTTATACCCGCTATGACGCGCTCTGGGTGTTGACCATCCCGTGCGCCCTTCTCTACCATCTAGGTATCTCAATCAAACAAGGAAGTTTAAATGAGAGCCCTACTCGTTCTTACCCTCACAGTTTTCACTCACGCGGCCTGGGGCTGGGGCTCACAAGGCCACAAGATCGTCGCGCAAGTTGCAGAAAATAATCTCACCACCAAAGCCAAAGCAGCCGTGGCCAAAGTTCTTAAGGGTCAGTCTCTCGCTGATGTCGCCAACTGGGCCGACTCGATTAAAGCGGACTCTGAATGGACTCACACCAAGCCTTGGCACTTCGTCGACATTCCTGATGGCCAAGATTACGGGAACACAGAACATTCCCATGAAGGTGATATCGTCACCGCGATTACAGAGATGATCGCCGTGATCAAGAGCAACTCGACTTCTGCGCTCGAAAAAGAAAATGCCCTGAAGTTCATTGTTCACTTCGTCGGTGATATTCATCAGCCTTTACACGTCGGTCGCCCTGATGACCGTGGCGGCAACTCAACACGAGTCAAATTTGAAGGAAAAAGCACCAACCTTCACGCTGTATGGGATTCGGCCTTCATCAAAAAGTCACCTTTGACTCATGTAGAGTATGCTGACTCGCTTGAGCAGAAGTCGTATGTTCTTGCTCCCTATGATCTTCCAGAGATCAGTTTCAGCAGTATCATTCAAGAATGCATGGGTGCACGTTTTGATATCTACAACTTCGGCGCTGACCACGTGATCTCTACCCAGTACTACAAGAAGAATCTTGCGTTGATGAACTCACAATTGCTGATGGGTGGAAAACGTCTCGCAGAGATTTTGAATAAGGTTTATCGATAGAGGTCGTGACAGCCTAAATCATAACAAATCTCGGCCGTGTTTCCGTTGACCTCAAAGGTCACGTTCTCTTCAACTTTATAATCATAGTACATGTTCTCGCTGAGAAAATTGATCTCACGGGTTTGCGCTGTACTCGCAATCGGTTGGTCTGTTGTGGGATTGTAGGCCACGAAAGAAACACTCGTTTGAGTGAAAGTCAGACGCACTTTTTCACTACAGACAGTGGTGGAATTCTGCAGGTAGCAAAGCTCGGCGTCACTCGTCCAAACTCCGATCAAGTTGTCATTGATCACCCCAGATGCCCCAGAAGCCACCAGGTTGCGTGGTTTAACAGGCTGACATGCCATGAGTAATAGCAGCGCTAAGAGTCTCATAAAGCTAGTTTAAATGGTTTTAGGGGCCCCAAACTAAGCCCTTGAAACTAAGGGGCTGCCAGCTAAGTGCGATGATGATTTTTAGAGGCAAGTCGATAGAACTCAGTCGGGACACCTTTGAGAATAATCCCACGATCAAAGACCATCCCTAACTTTGCGGCGATTTTCTGAGAGGCCACATTATCTGGTGTGATGGTGGCGGTGATTTGCTCTAAGTGCAATTCTGTAAATCCATACTCCACCAACGCCTTCGCGAGTTCAAAACCTAGGCCTTGCCCCCAAGCGGATTCTCGTAAACGATAAGTAATATCCACGAGCGCTTCGCCGTCACACTCCCAGGGAGTTAATCCGCCCAAGCCGATAAGCACGCCTGCATGCCAAACACCCCATTTGGTCTTGTTGTTTTGGATCCAGCCTTCGGCGGCCTTCACATCGCTTTGGCGATAGTCCGTGATGGGAAACAGCCGAAAGCCCTCATCGAGCGTGAGCTCATAAAACGCGGCCGCATCTGAGAGGGTTAAAGGCCTGATTATCAGTCGCTCAGAGGTGATCAAGACAACTCCCCGGTGGGTAAGTTTTTCAGCATTATAGCTGCTTCATAGTCGAGATGCTAGCTTGCGCCCATTCACTATCCCCGGAGTTTATATGCGTCGTCTTTTCGCACTCGTTCTTCTTTTCACGATGTCGGCCCACGCTGCTGATCTCGGCATGGCCACCTGCCGCGGCAACTTTGAACAAGGTCAGGCGTCATGGCGACGTAAAGTTCTCTTCAATGGCCAGGCCTTCTCTTTGTGGAATGACAACGATCGCTATGAGCAAAACTTCTACGATATGAATGAGTACCAACAGCTTGCAAGCGGCAATATTCGCGGTGAGCGGAAGGGCTCGTCAAACTTCAATGAGTTTCATTACATCGTGGAAGCGGGCCGCACCATGGTGAAGCTGTGGGAGATCTCCATCCCTCACTACAACCGTGTGAAGATCACGCACTATGCTGAATGTGTGCTGGATCGTCCGATGTCTCAGACGAAGTTCGAAGATTTAAAACGAGAAGTTAAGCTCTAACAAAAAAGGCCACCTTTCGGTGGCCTTTTCATTTCTATCTATTCTTTCTTAATCGCAGCGCTGAACGCGGCAGTTGTTGGCGTATGAGTTCGCCTCACAAGCGCTACGCCCTTGGTACTCAGCTTCCAAACGTGTTGATCCGGTCCCGCGGTAAGACTTATTCGCGATCGGGTTTTCAATCAAGCAAACGAACGGACGCTGACGGCGGAGGGGATCAACCTGCTCACAGGTCGCGTTGCTGCAGTTGTTGCTGTACGACTGGGCCGCACACAAACTCTGAGCTTCGAAACTGGCGCGAATGGTATTGTTGCCTTTGCCGAAGTAAGACTTGTTGCTGATGGGATTTCTCACCATGCAGGCCTGTTCGCCCTGACGCTCGTTAGGATTCGAGCACTCAAGTGAATTGTCGGCACAGTTATTGTTATAAGACTCTTTCGAGCACGCATTACGCGCGATGAATTCTGCTTCCAACAAGCTCAGGGCCTCGCCGATATAAACTTTGTTGGTGATGGCGTTCTTCATCTTACAAGCGAGAGGCTGGTAGCCGGCCACAATGGTCTCACGCTTAAAGAGACGGCAGTTGTTAGCGTAGCTTTGCGCTTCACAGGCCGAACGCGCTTGGTATTCAGCATCGATGTCAGAGAATGACTTACCGAAGTAGACCATATTGGTAATCGCGTTCTTAAAGATCACACCGTACTCAGTGTCTTGACTGCCGCCCCAATCGTTGACCTGCTCATCGTTGAGCATGAGAGTGATCGACTTGACAGAAAAGTCCAATGGATCAAAACGCAAGCTGATGTCGCCGATTTCCATGGTTGGAATATTCAAGGCGATGTAGACGTGTTGCACCGGAGTGATTGAAGTCACGAACAATGACTCAAGACGATTGCCGCGATGGAAGAAGTCTACTGTTCCGCGCGCACGAGGATTGTTCTTATTAATTTCAACCAACGCACCTTTAATGAACGGCGCCGTCATCTGTTGAATTTGTTCTGGGTTACGGAAAATCTTCGCGAACGAGATATTACCGTTGTCGCGGTTGTTATTGATGTTGCGAGTGAAGTAGTAGCCGAACTCACGGCCACGAGCTTGCGCCACATCACGTTTACCTTCAGGTAACTGAGAGCAGCCTGCCACAAGCATGACCACCGCCAATAAAAGCGTCTTCATAAAGGGATCTCCTTGGTTTTTGCCATATTCTACAACGAAATTTTTCTCAGGGGCCGCCTGTCTATTTCACTCAACCTTAAAAAGTTGGCGATCTTTCTGGCGGCCATCTTGCTATGCGGTTTTGGAATTATTCGCTAACTCATCAGAACGTTAACACTTTCGTCGCAAGGCCCTTGCGATTTGGTGAGATCGCTCCACCGCATTTATCATCCTCAAAACCCAGCGGCGGCTGCACGTGCGTAGGACAAATACGCTGGAACTCTAGTTCAAGAGGACACGTCATGAACACGAAGAGAATTGTTACCACTCTCGCTCTCGCTCTCCTTAGTACGGCCTGTGAAACTCCTATTAGTGATCCGCTCACCGCTCTCAATGAATTAGTTAAACCGATGGGCTACATCGGTTGGCAAAATCCATTAAAGAACACCACCACCGGAACAATGGTCGGCGGCCGTCCTTCGGCGGTCTCTTTCGTTGCTCCTGCCAGTGACTGCTTCGGCGAAGAAGTTCGTCGTTATGAAGATTTTTCTGAATACTCAACGGTGAAGACCTACAACTTCCAAGGAAGTCTGGGCTTCTTGCTGTCTGGTAATCCAATTTTGAGTGCGGGTCTTGGACTCAACAAGAGTGTCTTCGTCCAAGTTGAACTTTCAGGTCTTACGACAGAGTACATGAGCTCGATTGATGTCACGGATTGGTATCAAAACGGCATGAGCAACACCTGCAAACAGTATTTGAATGATGTGGGCTTTGTGATGCAAGCCCTTAAGGCCGATAAACTTAAACTGACCTTCGCTAAGAAGAATGGTGTTGCGATCAATCTTGATGCGGACAATATCAGCCAGTATGTGGGTATCGCCCTGGGCGTTGATTGGTCGATCCAAGACAACACCACGATCGTGATCACGACTCCGAAATATATCGGCTACCAATTGGGTCGTCTCCGCCTTGATGATGAAGGCCGTTCTCTCTGGAGAGCGATGACCACTAAAGACGACAAGTACGTTTTCGAACGCATCGCTTTGTTTGATGCGCCAGAAGAAGTTCCAGCGAAATCAATGGTCAAGAGCGCTCAGAAGACGGATGCCTATTCAATTTACAAGTAATTTGGGATGGACGAGGGGGAAACCTCTCGTCCTTTTCTCTCTCTCGATCTAAAATCCTGAGAAATGTACAAGCTCAGACCTTACCAACAAGAAGCCGTGGACAACACGGTGAAGTACTTTCAAAAGAAGCGTGACCCTGCGGTCATCGTGCTTCCGACAGGTGCTGGCAAGAGCTTGGTGATCGCTGAACTGACAAAAATCGCCAAGGGTCGCGTGCTTGTCCTGGCCCATGTCAAAGAACTCGTCGAGCAAAACTACCTCAAGTTCAAAAGCTACGGTCTTGAGGCCGGCATCTTCTCCGCAGGCCTAGGCAAAAAAGAAACGGAAGAGAAGGCCATCTTTGGCAGTATCCAATCCGTCGCGCGGGCCAGTGATGATTTCTTTGAAGGTTTCTCGCTCTTGGTGATTGATGAATGCCACCGCGTGAATGAAGAAGGCGATACTCAGTATCAAGAAGTGATTCAGAAACTTCGCACCAGCAATCCGCATATTTGTATTTTAGGTCTGACCGCTACTCCTTATCGCCTGGGTCTTGGCTGGATCTATGAGTACTCGCACTCCGGTGAACTTAAGACGGAGCAGAAACGCTTCTTCAAGCATTGCCTCTTCGAGCTCCCCCTTTCCTTCATGATCAAAAATAAGTTCCTCACTCCTCCGGTGAAAGTTGATATCCCCGTCACATGCTATGATTTCTCCGAGCTCTCAGAGAAAGACCGCATGTACACCATGGCGGAAGTCGAAGAGCTGCTGAAGAGTCAGAAACGCCTCACGCCGTTGATCGTAAAAAACATCATCGACATCACCGAGCGCTT
>JBEIPE010000442.1:0-1838 GCA_040377215.1 Halobacteriovoraceae bacterium | reverse complement strand
GCAGGAAGAACCAAGGCCAGAAGTAGCACAAAACGCAACAAGCGAGTCATAGGTAGAAGTGCACAGCAGCTTTAAGGAAATTGTTCCCGAGGGTTTCAAAGCTACGACCAGCAGGACCATTGTTGTATGAAACACCGAACTCAAAGCTAAAGCCGATACTTTCAATTCTTTCGATGTGGAACTCTGTGCCGAAGGTTCCATCGAATTGGTAGCCAGATTTAGATTTCCCCTCATCTTCGTAAGAAAGAGAAGCTGCCATTCCCGACATGTAGAAATTCAGCAACTCTTCTTCAAAGATGACGCGGTAAACCTTGAGCCCCGCTCCATAGGTAGTGGTGTCCTCGTTTGAGCGAAAGCCCAAGAGACCGCCCATAGCGAAATAACGGTTTTGCTGGATTTTCATTGAGAGAGCAGGGATGTCATTCACAAGTTGATTTGTGAAACCGACGCCCATGCGGCCTGTTTTATTCATCGCCCAGCTAGGAAAGGCGACGAGCACCAAGGTCAAACAAAGAATTTTAGACTTCATGAGTAAAGTCTATGGAATCTTTTGATCTTTGACAACGTTTCGACCAACGCTTTACACTTCTGAGCGTATCAACACGCAAAGGAATGACCATGTCTGAAACTACGGCCAATAATGCTACAACACAGGCCCCAGAAGCGACCCTCCAACAAACTTTGGATAAAACCGATTTCGGCCATTGGATGTTTGAGCACCGTAAATCTTTCATCGCTGCCGTCGTCGTAGCTTTTGTCGGGGCATCGGGCGTTTTGTTGTTCAAGCAGTACCAACACAAAAAAGCGCAAGAGCGCTCAGCTGAAGTGGCACAGTTTGATATGGCGGTGGCTGCTGAATTGCGCGCTGGCAAAGTGACGCCAGTGGAATTCGATAGCAAGTACAAAGCACTCTCTTCTGATGTGAAGGCGAGCCCTTCAATGCTTCCAGTGGCCTTGCAAACAGCTGCTTACCTTGATGGTAAAGGTGAGTCGGCGATGGCAGAAGGTGTTTTGAAAGACGTCGTGACAGCTATCGGGGCAAAGTCTCCGTTGTACGTTTTAGTGGCGCACTCTTACGCCGCTTTGGCCGAAAAGAATGGCAAAGCAGATGAAGCCATCAAAACCCTTGAGGCCTATATTGCTGAAGGGCACAAAATCATGATCACGAAGGCGTACCTTGATTTGGGTCGTCTCTACTTGGCCAAAAATGATACCGCCAAGGCAAAAACGAATTTCGACTATATCATTGCCAATCATCCCAACGATGAGTTGGCGAAGATGGCACGCATGTACTTGCAGCAAATCCCAGCAGCCCAGTAATGCATTTTATTGTTCTGCTGAGTTTGCTGGTTGGCGGATGTTCTCAACTGAAGAATGTCCGCGCTCCTGAACGGGAGAAGAAATTCTTCACCGTTCGTTGGGCCAAAAATCTCGATTTCAACTACATCCCTGGCAACCTCCCTATGACCTATGGGGGAGTGACCTCGGCGCAAGACGTACTTTACGTCGGCGCTCTCGACGGATCTTTCCGTGCAGTCGATGAGGAAAATGGCCGGGAGTTGTGGCGTTTCACTGAAAGTAAATCTATCGCAGCTCCCGCCTTGGTTCATGGCGAAGACGTTTACTACGGCACCCAAGGCGGCCGTCTCGTTGTTCGTCAGGCCGTCAGTGGTGAGTTGAAATACGCCATTGATCTCGGTGCACCCATCGAATCAGCTCCGGTCATTCATGAAGGCCGCTTGATTATTTATCTCCGCGGTCATCAGATCGTGTGCTTGGATGCAGCGACTGGAAAAGTGATCTGGAATTACCGTCGTGCTGTTCCTGTCACTGTGACG
>JBEIPE010000409.1:0-2182 GCA_040377215.1 Halobacteriovoraceae bacterium | reverse complement strand
CGAAGAGAAGGATTGTACTTCTTCAATTCAACGCGCTCAGGTGTAGTCTTCTTGTTCTTAGTTGTGGTGTAACGTGAAGGACTCTTGCCTTCTTTACGTGCCTCAGTGCATTCGAGGGTAATGACGTTACGTGGACCTTTTTTAGCCATGGTGATCTCCGGAAAGTTTTAACTGCAAAGTCCTGGTAAGTTAAACTAAGATGACCCAGTCGGCAACTGCTTGATTCAAAGAGATATTATGCAAAGCATCATCACACCTACCAACTGGACCTACTGCCGCTTCGAATCCGGCAATTACAGAGCGTTTGTGAGCTTTGGCGCCGACCCGGAAACCCTCGAAAAGGGCCAATACCTCTATTACGCCACGGTGACTGAGGGTGAAGACAAGGAAATCCACCAAGAAACCCACGCCACTCTCTCGGCGGCCTGCGAAGCGCTCAATGCTCGTTATGCGGATTGGAGTTTCTTAGATCAGTCGGCGCCGAAGTCAGGCTGCGGAACCTGCGTCGCCCACTAGACGCCTAAAGCATTCATCCAAGACTGTTTGTTAATCGCTCCACCGGACAATTCAAAGAACGTGGTGGATTCAAGGCGCTTTTCCAGGCGCTCAAATTTCAATCCTCTCGCGGGCCAATCAAGCTCGAGAATCAAACCTTTGTGAGCGCTGAGATGAACTGTTTCGCCCTCAATGGTGAAGGACCACTTGAACAGCGGCGTCTCGCCCATCACCCACTGCCAATCCGACCAGGGCGCAGTTTTAAAGCGGGCCTCAGGTCTCAGCACTTGAGCGCTTCCCCATGAATCAAGCCAACTTTGTGGCGTGAGCGTATCCAGATTCATGACGACTGAGCGAACGGAAGCAATCGAGCGTGTCTCAGTGAGCTTATGCGGACTCGCCAGCGCACGGTTGAGCTTCGTGAGGTCACCATTGATCAAAAGTGTGCCGTGATGAAGAGCACGGTCTTTCGTTTGTTTGTAGGCACTGCCCGAGACTTTGCGGGTGCTGCCGTCGCTCTGAGGCACCACCAGGTCATGACGGGCATTGATGCTGACCTCGACTCCTAAGTCTTTCAGGCGCGCTTGCACGACCTGCAGGGCCTTGTCCTTATGGAAGCCCGCCAGCGGGCCCACCCAGCAGAAATTCACATTGCCTTCATCATGCCAAACCGTGCCGCCGCCAGAGGGACGACGCACTAATTGCACGCCGGAGGCGTGCATCCAACTTAAGTCGCACTCCAACCAAGGATTTTGAAAACGCCCGAGAACAACGGAAGGTCGATTTTGGTAGAGGAAAAATGCCGTCTCACCGCTTTCACGTAAAAGCCATTCTTCCACCGCGAGGTGAAAGAATGGATCGCGCTCAAGCGACGTGTAGAGTTTCATTTTCTTTTTTTATCGAGAAAGCACGGATGCCCAAACAGGCATTTCTCATTGATGGTCTTGGCCACTGACTCAGGAACAAGTTTTTCCCAACCGGGCTCATTGCCAATGATCATGTTCAAAACTTTGCGTGAGTAGATGTAGAGCGACTCTTCCTTGAAATCCTTGATGTCATGCAGTTTACCGCCGTCTTTGACGTGGCTATACAAGTGCGCCACTTCTTTTTTGACGGTGAGGTTTTCCATCTTCAAGAATTCTTTCTTGTCTTCGCTCATATACGGATACACGAACACATGCACGTTGGGAGCGAAGAGCTGCCCCATGGCACCCATCAAACCGCCTTCGACGTTGGTGTATTCTTCGTCGAAGATCTGCTTGAAGTTATAAACACCCAGCACTAATCCGACGTGACGAGCACGGAATTTGGCGAGGTACTGTGTCAGGCGATAGTACTGCGCGAAGTTCGAAATCAACACTTTCTGTCCAAGGGCACACAAGAGCTCGACGCGTGCGAGGAAGTCTTCATTGGCGATGACATCACCGTCTTCTTGCAAAGTCGAAATCGTGATTTCGGCGATGGTTTGCACTTCGTCTTGGTTGATCTTGGCCGACTTCGCAAAGTTCGTCAGACCGGTCTTGATCATGTCCATGCTCACGAGCGTAGGCGGCCGGTAAGAACCGCGCACGAGGAGAATATCTTTTTTGTAGAGATAATCCGCCGGCAACACCACTTCGCCTTGCTCGTTGAACATGACGGCCTGAGTGTAGCCATCTTTGACGAGCTGAAGATTCAATAAACGGTT
>JBEIPE010000127.1:0-7995 GCA_040377215.1 Halobacteriovoraceae bacterium | reverse complement strand
TTCAAATCAGGCGCATCAAGACGAACATTCCAATTTTCAATTTTTCCGTTACGGATCTTAACCTGTGGTGATGCAAAACGTTGCTGGAGGCCGATCTCGTTGGTGATGAGCCTAATACTCTTAAGCCAAGTTTCCACCTCGACACGATTCCACTGCCAATCCGTAAGAGAGAATTTTGAAACTAAAGAGAGATCTCCTGTGGCATTGGTTAACTGCGGATTTTCACCCAAAGCACCTCGTAAGAAGAGTGGGAGATCAGGAATGTCTACATTGAGTTCAGAGACTATCCTTGTAGAGCCTTTATCTTGGAAAGAAGTCGTAGAAAGAACAATCCAGTCTCGAGCAAGTTTTGCATCAATGCTGACGGAGTCATTGCGCACATCCCACTCAAAGGTGCTATCGGGAACAGTCTTGTCATGAACTCGCGACTGGGAAAGACCCAAGAAGCCCCTGTGTCGCCACTTTTTTACTGAATAACTTCCCTGGAATTCCCCAACAGCTTTGAAGTCGAGGGCAAAGGGAAGCCTCTTGTAGAGCGACAGTTCATTCGAACCTAGCTGCCGAAGTGACAACTGATAGTCCAATCGCGATTCAGGTAAATAATAGGCAATATTGCCAGTGATCTTTCCATCTTCTTTCGTTGCAGAAAAATTATTTAACTGGATTTTTCTATCGGCAAACTTAAAGGCAAACTTTGAGTCTTTGAAAGATTCCCCATAAGCCATAATCTTCTGGGCGTAAACGTCGGCATCAACTTTCAAATTTGCGATCTCGCCCCTTGCAAAGATATCAACATGCCCCTGCAAGATCGTTTCGAAATCGGCAGGAAGAAAGGACAGGCCATCTTTCAAGGGATAAATCGCATCTCGGAACTCAGAAAAACTTATTTGCGGAAGTTGGATTGAAAGATCCATGAGGAAGTTGCGGTAATTGACGAGACCTGTACCGTTGTACTCGTATCTTCCTTTCTTCGCTTTAAATACAGGCAGCTCTACCACACCATCTTTTAGGCCAATATCCATTTTGTGTTCGGTATGGCCGAGTCGGTATCCAACGATCTCAAAATTATGAAACTCACCTTCGATGCCAATTTTGACATCCTCAAGAGTTCCGCGAACTTTGATTTTATTTTCACCTTCACCTTTCAAATCAAGATCGGCAATATTGCCAAAATCAGTAAGCGATAATGGACCTTTCGCAATATCAAAGCGGACTTCTTTTTTACTGATGAAACCTTCCACGTCTACTTGAGTGCGTGGCGCCTTGAGACGAGCCTTCATTTCGAAGTTGTTATTAACAAGATCGAACTTAGATTGGTGAAGCCACAATACTGGGGCATGAACTATTTTTGATAATGAACCATCGTCTCTAGGGAATTCAAGTCTAAGATTCGTGACCTTGAATCCATCGACAGGTCTAAAGAAAAGGTTGTCACCGCTCATTGTAAAAAGCATGTCTCCAGTGAGCTCACCCTTTAACGGTCTTAGCGGCTCTCCCAGAATCGTAAGTGCATTGCTAATTTCTAAATTTTCTAACTGGGCCCGTGCTCCATCGGGAAGCAGACGGCTCGTCGCCTGATTCCAGATTCTGACCTCACGAATGATTGTGAGTTTCTCTTTACGATTAGACATAGAGAATTTCGGCAAGGTCACACCAGTCTCGTTGGAAACGATTTCTCCCTTGAGACTTTCTGCTGTGAAGACACTCGATTCAAAATCGCTCGCGACAAACTGAGCTGTTGCTCGCGGGCCTTGTGCCTTACTCCAGGTAACTTCGCCTTTTAGACGGATGATCCCATCGTAAAGGCGAACTGGATCCAGATTGACCCATTCATGAATGTCTGGCGCATAGACTTCTGTCTCAATAACTCCTGAGGCTACCGCATTATTGATTTTTGCCCAATTTTTTAGCGATCCCTTACCTAAGATCTTCGATCTCTTTTGTAGAATTTGAAAATTATCGGCACGGATTTCATTTTTTAACAGAGAACCTTTGAATTTAACAAGATCGAGACTCTTATCCAATTGTGCATGCTTCAGATGTTTAATTTCTCCATCAAAATCAATTTCCGAAGGTGAGGGAGATGCTCGTAGGCTGTGAACATCGAGAGTAAGATCGAGAAGGGATATTCTACTATTTGCAATCGCTAACGTGCCAATATCAACGGGTAGCTTGGTGAGCTCGGATTGAATGATGTCCCAAGGATGGCGACCAGAATCTTTCTCTTCAGCCAAAACAATATCGGCAAACCCTTCTTTGAGAAAAACTTCGCGAAGTCGAAATTTATTGTCGCGAAACAATTCAATATCAAAAGAAACACCTAACTCTCCAGCCTCGGCACTTACCTTCGTTCCTTGTCGATCATACAGAACAGATACGTTCTCAAGAGCTATGCCGGGTGGAAAAAAGCGAACATCAAGACGGCTGAAGCGCACCTTTGCATCAACCTTGGAAGAAACCTCTGTAATCGTTTTTGATAAAAGACGGCCGAACGCCCTAGATTGTAGGAATGACCATGCGGCCCCCGACAACACGACGAAGAAACATAGAAAGAAAATCAGGATCGTATTAACCCTGCGCAATCTTACTCATCCTTTCTCGAATCTGCCGGTAACCGGGATCGACTTTTTGTACCGACTGAAACGATTGTCGCGCATCTGCAAAACGAGACAAACTCATGTAGAGACAGCCCTGTGCATACTTGAGCTCTTTAAACTCATCCATAGCTAAGTCGACATCGCCAAGCATCTCTTCAATTAATGCAAGCCCTAGGTAGTTCTCTTTCATATCCATGGCATGAAGAACTTTAAAATATTGGATCTTTCTTTTGAGATCAGCTCCCACATTATCCAATACAAAACTTTGCAACAACCAGCCCACCACACGGTGAAAGCCCATAGTGCGATAAGCAACAAGTAGATCTGGAAGAAGTTCTATACCGGGCTCATGAAGAGCTAATTGTCTTATAGCATTCATCTCTACGGCCTTGAGTTCTTCGCTATCCTCACTTTCTTCTCTAGGAAGATCTTCTTGCTCTTTAAGTGGAGTGGTATCGCTAAGCTTTAAATCATCTGCAGAAATCGTTTCAGCTAACACATCTTCGCCATGGCGTGACTGGCGAACGCCTGCATTCTCCAGAAGCCATTCTTTTAAACTCGGATCATGGCGCGTGAGCTTTACGAAGGAAAAGCCACGCTTCCGCTTCAGGCTTGCATAGGTTTCAAGCGCAATGTCTTTGTTTCCAGTCTTAATTGCAATCTCAAGACAGAGTTTAAGGTTTTCCCAATTCTCGTCCCTGATCACAAGCTCTACCGTTTTCTTCCAATCTTCTTTTGCCAAGGGCATATCTGAATGCAACAAAGCATTCAAGGTTGCTTTGTGTGAGAGCAAAACGGCTTCTCCATTCATTGCATCTAGATCTTTTGCACATTCTGCGACTGCACTCAGTACCGAATATTTTGAATTTTCTTTTTTATCTTCGATTTTTGCCCATTTGCGCTGGAGCAACTTACCGATGCGAGCGAACTGCTGAGTCGCGCTTGAGACATCTTCAAGAAGCACATAGGACTGAAAACGCATGTAGGAAAAATAAAATGATTGAGGGAACCAAGCTTCGTACTTGGTACTCACTATCGACAAGTGGGCACTTAGCTTTTTAGTTAGCAAATACTCTACGTGTTTAAGTGCAAATTCACGTGAGCGTGCTAGTACACCTTTTTGAAAATAAGAAAGTGCCTGTAATTCAAAAAATAAACTTTTTTGTGTTTCTGGAAGATCGCACTCAGCTCGTTGTAAAAAATCAAGCAGCTCATCTGGTGATTTTTTTTCTGAACACAGACGCATCAGTACCTTGAGCTCAACCCAACAAGTTTCTGGTCTCAAAATTTTTGCGCATGAAAATTGCAGCTCGCGAAGCTCAAGAAGTTCTTCAGGCGTTACTGCTGCTTCAGCACGCTTAAGATGGCTTTCGGCTTCAGTGAATTGGCGCGCCTCGAACGCGACTCGACCGAGTTGGAAATGATCCATAGTAACCCCCTCCTGGGGTCATTTAACATCCTGATTTCATTATACTTTATTCGAGGAGTTTCTGGAGAAAATTCGTGGAATAGCGGTTCGACACAAAGTCCGGATGAGTGAGAATGGACTTATGCAAATCGATGTTTGTTTGAATTCCTGAAACCACAATTTCCGTCAGGGCACGCATGCCCCTAGCGATACATTTCTCACGCGAATCCGCAGTGATAATGATCTTTGAAACCATGGAGTCATAGTATGGCGGTACAGTATAACCGGTGTAAATGAAGTCATCCGAGCGAACACCCAAGCCACCTGGTCGGTGATAGTGAGTTATCGAACCGGGGGATGGCATTCCAGTGCGGCCATCTTCAGCATTAATTCGGAATTCCATGACGTGGCCACGGAAACTGATGTCTTCTTGTCGGATGTTCAGAGGGTGACCCATGGCCACGCGAATCTGCTCAGCGATGAGATCAAGACCTGTGCGTTGCTCAGTCACAGGATGTTCTACTTGAATACGAGTGTTCATTTCCATGAAGTAGAAGCGGCCGTCATCCTGATCGTAAAGATACTCTACCGTTCCCACAGAATCATAGCCAACCGCTTTGGCCAAACGAATAGAAGCCGCACACATTTCCTGGCGAGTTTTCTCTGGTAAAACCGGAGATGGGCTCTCTTCAAGAATTTTTTGGAAGCGACGTTGAATCGTGCAATCGCGCTCACCGAGGTGCAAAACAGTTCCGTGCTTATCTGCCAGAATCTGGATCTCTACGTGGCGGGGATTCTGGATGTATTTTTCAATGAAGAGTGTCCCATCACCGAAAGCGTTTTTGGCTTCGACTTCAAGACGCGCCAGCGTGTCTGGCAACTCCGCAGCGCTTTCGATGCGCTTCATACCGCGACCACCACCACCAGCAGAAGCTTTAATCAAAATGGGATATCCCATCTTTTCTGCTTCTTTTGTAATTTCTGGAAGCGACTTCCCTTTTACGTAAATAGGCTCAAGGGTTGGCACGCCGGCTTCGCGAGCGAGAATTTTAGATTCGATTTTATCGCCCATCTTGCGGACACAATCTGGTGATGGGCCAATAAATGTAATGCCCCATTTCGCACACATTTCTGAAAATTCATCATCTTCAGAGAGGAAACCGTATCCAGGATGGATCGCATCCGCACCGGTGATGTCGGCAGCTGAGAGGATTTGGGGAATATTGAGATAGCTTAGTGTGCTTTTAGCTGGGCCAATGCAAACCGATTCATCTGCCATTTTTACGTGGAGACTGTCTTCATCTGCTGTTGAATGCACGCTCACTGTTTCGATGCCGAGTTCACGACACGAACGGATGATGCGAACAGCGATCTCACCACGGTTAGCGATGAGGACTTTCTTGAATGGTTTGACTGGTGAGCTCATGCGCGGCGAATTTTAAAGAGGGCTTGGCCAAACTCGACCAAACTTTCGTTTTCGACACAGATCTCAACGATTTCGCCTGCGGCATCTGCGTCGATCTCGTTCATAATCTTCATGGCTTCAAGAACACACAAAGCTTGGCCGACCTTAACTTTGTCGCCGACTTTTGCGTAGATTGGTTTTCCTGGGCCTGGCGATGCGTAGAAAGTTCCTACGAACGGCGATTTTACGACGTGAATGTTAGCATCAACAGCTGCTGCTTTAGCGGCTGCAGGAGCAGCGGCAACGGGCGCAGCCACTGGAGCTGGCGCATGCTGAACGGCTGGAGCCGAGTGCATGACAACGGATGAACCACCGAAGTTCACTTTCAATTTCATGGTTTTCGTCTCGTAGACGAGTTCCGAAGCACCTGAGTCCTTAGCAAGTTTTACAAACTCTTTGAGACCTTTCATATCAACTGCCATATTAAACCTTCGCTCTTTCCATATACTCGCCTGTGCGAGTGTCGATTTTAAGAACTTCGCCCTCTTTAATGAAAAGAGGAACGTTCACCTGAAGACCTGTCTCCATCACTGCTTTTTTGCTGCCACCTGAGGCGGTATCACCTTTAAGGCCTGGATCAGTGCTTACGACTTTCAAGTTAACAAAGTTAGGAAGCTCGATCGCGATCGGACGACCATTGAAGTAAAGCACGAAAACTTTGATACCTTCTTGAAGGTAGTTCTTGTTATCGCCTACTTGATCGTTCGAAAGGTGAACCATTTCGAAAGTTGATTGCTCCATGAAATTGAAGCCTTCCATATCGCCGTAGTTAAATTCCATCTCACGCTCTTCGAGATCAGGCGTATCAACAGTTTCTACCCCGGCCTTGAAAGTTCTTTCCATGACTTGGTTAGTTTCTAGGTTCTTGAGACGTGTGCGAACGAACGCAGAACCTTTACCAGGATTCACGTGTTGGAATTCCACGATGAGATAAGGTTTTCCTTCGATCTCGATTTTGAGACCCTTTCTGAAATCAGTCGTTTGATACATGGAGCTTCCTCTCTAGAGTTGCGACTTAACGGCAAGCCAATAGGCGTCTTTTCCGAGCCCGGTCATTATGGCCATGCAGGCTTTTGCCGTCAATAAAGTCTGTCGGAAGCCCTCGCGCCGATAGACATGAGAAAGGTGGACTTCAATCACTGGAATTTGCAGGATTTTAATGGCGTCATGAATCGCCACCGATGTGTGCGCATAGCCACCCGGGTTAATGATCACGGCTTTATAATTCTGCGTCGCGGCTTTTTGCAGACGATCAACAATCTCGCCTTCGATATTACTTTGGAACCACTCAAGTTTTGCACCATCGTCTTTGAGTTTGGCATCAGTGTGTTTACGTACATCATCAAGCGAAAGCGTTCCGTAAACTTCCGGCTCACGCTTACCAAGCATGTTGAGATTGGGACCGTTGATGATGAGAAAATCAGACATTGTTATCCTGCCGCTCCATGGCCGTGAGCTGGACTTGTTGCAAGAAAAGTTTGAGCGCGCGTTCCATTTTCACCGCATGCGGCGCTTGGACCTCTGTCTCAATAATACGCATGAGCTCTTCTTGTCCGTCATCTTCAGGAGCTGAAGCTCGTTGCTTCAATTCATTTAAGCGCAGCACCGAGCGTCGATCGCTGGGGTTCAAGGCAATGATATTTTCCAAGAGATCGATCGCAGGACCGATGTGATTTTGCGCCACATAGAGATCTACCAATGTGTGTGAAGCCACGGGAGTTGTATCTTCTGGCAACGGAGCTTCTGCATCTTCCGGCGTGACTTCGTCATCACTAAAGAAATCATCATCAATTGAACGAGACATGACTTTCCAGTCATCTTCTTTGGTAGCCACTGGTGCGGGCATTGAAGAAGGAGAGCCCATCGACCACTGATCCTCTTCGTTCGCTTCTGAAACTTCTTCTTTTTTCTCAGGAGCAAAATCCACCATCGACCAATCATCTTCATTAATGCCGAATTGAGATGAGGCCGCTGGAGGTGCCTTAAGAACAACACTTTGAGGACGCACGACTTGTTTTCTCTGTAAGTCATCTTCAAGCGCATGAACTTGTGTCGCTACATACTTGTCACGTGGATTAAGGAATAAGAGATACTTAAACGTCTCTAGAGCTTCTTCCAAATTTCCGAGTTCAAGACAAACTTGTGCGAAGAGTTTTTGCAAACCCGGATTGTCTCTGTGATGAGGAGTGAGTGGCAAAAGGGTCTGGTAGGCCGCATCGCTTTTTTTCTGATCGTGATAGCACTGGGCCAATACGAGATAACCCAAAACGTAGCCAGGATGGCGCTTGATACCTTCCTTCAGAACTTTCAAAGCTTCGTCAGTCATGCCCAGTTTTCTATAGGCTTCTGCAAGGGGTGCGAAGACTCTAGAACCAGGCTCACGACGATACTGCTCGAGATATCGACTCAGAAGAGCAGAGGCTGGGCGACGGACGGCCACAGGCTTCTTCCTTAGAGTTTAGAAGAAGCACTTTGGCGATCAACCAAACCCGCTTCTTCTTGGTTGATAATCCGCGGAGTAAGGA
>JBEIPE010000367.1:0-2620 GCA_040377215.1 Halobacteriovoraceae bacterium | reverse complement strand
CGCCGTCAGCAGTAATAAAGTTGTGGTGGTGGGCATGGCCCACAATCCATTCGTGCGTAAAGCACGCAAAGCTCTCAATGAAGCAGGCATTCCCTTCACATATCTGCAGTACGGCAGCTACGTGAGCGGCTGGAAAAAACGTTTGGCGATTAAACTCTGGAGTGGATGGGCGACGTACCCGCAGGTCTTCGTGGAAGGAAAGCTGGTAGGCGGATACAACGATCTCGCCCACCAACTTAAACTTGGAAAAGTGAAAGCCTAGCGCTTGTAAGTTCCTTCGCGCATAGCTTTTTCGTTAGCTTCAATCAACAGGCGGTCGGACTCTTCTTTGCCGATGAGTTCGACTGCTTCAAGAGACTTGTTCCCCTGACACATACGGATCGATTCTTCACGAGTGTACGGACCCGAGTATGCGCGAAGAGCGCAATCGGCGGTTGAAACACTTGAGTAAGGTGAGCTGCAGAGACGAAGTGATTCATCACGGGTGAACGGGCCGGCATAGGCCTTGATCACACAATCAGCAGGACCTACGCTGTAGGCACCGGTGCAAAGGTTGATCGATTCATCACGCGTGAACGGACCTGCGTAGGCCTTAAGAGCGCAACGAGCGGGGCCGTCGTTACGTGCGCCAGCGCACAGGCGCATAGACTCATCACGAGTGAAAGGTCCGGCGTAGGCCACTTCCACACATTCGATTTGATTACCACCGCCGCCATTGCCGCGAGGAGTGCAGCTGTAGGGACGACCGTTAATATCGATGTCGATGACTTGGGCGTGAGCGGCGAACGAGAACAAAGAGAGCAAAAGTAGCAGACGCATGGGGGGAGCCTCCGTTAAGAATTAATGTATAAGGGATATCAACGGAGAGGAGTCTCAGGATAGGGACAAGGTGGCCCTGAGGGGGCGAAAAAACCTTACAAATGTCGTCTTAGAGCCAGGCGTCGAGGTCTTCTAAGATGCGATCCATAGGGAAGCCCAATGAGATGGTAGGGGCTTCGGTACGAAGAGTGTAGGCGGTGGTCTCGTCTACAATCGTGTCTTCGCCTGCGTAGAGCACACCGGCCACGCGACCTGCGGTATCAAAAATGGCTGACCCTGAGTTACCTTGAATCGCAGGGCATTTCTCTAGCACATTATCGCGACCGTTGGATGTTTCGCTTGAGACTGTGCAGTTGAGTTTTACAATGCGCGCATTAAAGACACTGATGTGGTCAATAACGTAAGGATGAACCTTATCGCCCGGAGTAAAGCCATCGCGATTGATTTCAACCGGCTTGGCCTTTACTGTGCGATCAAGTTTGATCAAAGCATAGTCTTGGTTAGAAAGATCGCGGCGGTTGCGTGAGCGATGGTTATAGCGCCAAAGAACTTTTTCACAACGGGCCACTTCATGTCCGCCAGTCTTTGAAGCGAACACGGCGTAAAAGCCTTTGCAGACTTCATCGAGGCTTCCCATGTCGATGCAATGAGAATTGGTGAGCAACAACTTCTCACCTATAAGTGTGCCAGTACAGTTGGCACTTTCATCAGCGTCTTGAAAATTAATTGTAAAGAGTCGTGCGACAGCTTCTGGGCAATCCCCGGACGGACAGCTCAGCGTCTGCTGCGACATCACGGCGTCCATCATCTCGGGCGTGAGTTTAATTTTTTTGCTGCTGCTCTTAGGGCTGCCTTTTGAGCATGCAACAACGGTCAGACACAGAAGCGCCAAAGTGAGGATATTTCTCATAAGCCGCCATCCTAGGGGATAGCGGTCTTGTGGGATAGATCAGTTGTACTAATTACAGGTTATTGAACGCTCATAAGGTGAATACCCTTGAGGGTCGCGTGGCCGACGTACTTACGTAAGTAGTCGATAAACAGCTCTTCGCGGACATTATGAGGGGCCGCTGAAGAAGAATGGCGCAACCAGGTCTTTCCATCACGTTGGAAAATCAGGCCTTGGTGAGAGATGTTCAAATGAGTGCCGATAGAAGCGGTGAGGTCCCAGTTGGGACGCACAAAGTTCACCACGCTGCCGTTGGGAATGCGTGCCAATGGAGCAGGGTTGGCGACGATCCAGTCCACTGGAATGTAATCCAGTTCAGTCCAAAGAGCAGGAAGGCGAGAGCCCTCTTCTTGCCACTCTTCCAGGCGCGATGGAAGCGATTCACGTGGGATGTCGAACACGCGGAGTTCTTCGAGTTTTTTAGCGCGATAGTGACGAGGCTGATCATTCAAAGCACGGGCGACTTTGATAACCGAAGCTGGAACGAGATCGCGCGTGATGTCTTTCAAGTAACCATTTTGAATATTGTTCGGAATCCACTGGAGACTCGTGAAGTGGTTGCGGGCGAAGTAATCGATGATCCCGCGCTCGTAGCGAATCTCGCGCATATGAGATTGGAATTCTTCTGGAGTGGCTGAGTGAGCGAGAGAGAGCATGGTTTCAACGTAAGTTGTGCAGTCGTAAGTATCAAAGCGCCACAAAGGATCTTGGTCATAGCGACCAGTGACGCCTTCACCCAAGGGGCCGTTGTAGCCGTAAGGCAAACCCAAATAGTTTTTTGAAAACTGCTCCAGGCGAGCGATGGTGCCTTGGACATTTTCAAAGCGCTTGAGTTCGCGGGCGATGTCCTCT
>JBEIPE010000273.1:0-3966 GCA_040377215.1 Halobacteriovoraceae bacterium | reverse complement strand
TTGATGAGTAAAGGAATTGGTTTTACAGCTCAGGCAAAGATTCCTTTTAAGGATGATCCGATCTCCGGGATTTTGCTTTCTTTGATCGATGATCACTTAGGTAAAAAAGAAAATAAGTGGTCAGCATTCATGGTCAGCGGCTATCTGCATTTATTGGGGATTAACTCATCTGAGGAATTGCTCGCATGCTGCCAGCGTTTTCCGAGTAATGTGAATCTCTATGGCCCTCTCTTGGCTTTTGATATGTTCCTTGCTGGCCTTGGTATCACCAATGGCCTTCATCAAAATTTAACTGAGGTCAGAGAACTTTTGAGTCTAGGCTCGGGAGATCTTGAGGCCATTGCTCTTCGTTTGCGAGCGAAGGCGAGTGAAAGCTGGTCGGCGGATTTCCGTTTTGGTCCTCAATCACATCGTGTGATTCTACAAACATCTCACGGCTCCAAGGGCCTTGAGTATGATGTTGTGCTTGTCGCGGGTCTTGCCACCAATGGTCGTGCCCGAAACGAGCAAGATTGGATTGGCTCTCTTCCGGGCGCCGCTCTGTGGGTCGAAGAGGCCACCTCGAGAAAACGTAGTGCCACCCCTCAGCTCCTTTTTGAAAAGGCGTTGAAGACGCAAAAAGATTTCGCGGAGTCTAAACGTTTGTTTTACGTGGCCTGCACCCGCGCCAAGAAAGAACTTGTGCTCGTGAGACTGGAAGCCCAAGACAAACAGCTCACGCTTGAAAAGAAATCTTGGGCGACGGGTTTAGAAAAATTTCTAGAATCGCCAGATGCAGGTTTGATTGAGCGCAAAGACATTCCTCTGGTCGAGAATGATTTTAGAACTACACAGACATCAAAGCCCTTCTTTCATCTCAACCCTCTGGGACTTTCTCGACGCGAAGGCACGGCAACTCTTCCAACATTTGGCGTAACACCAGAATTAGCAGTCACACGTCTGAATAGCTTGTGGGAATGTCCTCGTAAATTCTATTTCAAACAAGTTTTGAAATTGCCTGATGAGTGGGATGACGATGATGCCAGTGCTGAAGCATGGGGAGGAGAGCGAGGACCCAAGGCGCTTTCATCTTCTGAGCGGGGAAGTGCGATTCACTTAGGACTTTCTCAGGCTGTTGCGCAAAATTTTGTGCTCCCCATTGATTGGGTAAATCATCCCGATCGTACGCATATGGATTGGGCGCTCGCTGAATTACGTAAGTTCGTAGGCCCAGAGACGCGACTGGTTAGTGAGATGCCCATGAAATTTCCTCTCTTTGGTTTCATGATGACCGGCATTCCTGACCTAGTGGTTCATGGGACCAATTGTGAAATTTGGGATTATAAAACTGGCCGTCGAAGTGAGAGCACCGAACTCAAGTACTGGCAGCAGTTAATGATCTACGCGTGGGGACATTGGCAGAGCGGATTAGTTTCTCGTGATGCTGCCATTGTTTTAAGACTTTGCTACGTCGATGGACGAGAGCTTCCGAGCAAAACTGTTAAGATTGAAGAAGTGCGTGAAGCCCTTTTCCCTATTTGGTCACGGCTTTCTTCCTTAGACAAAATTGATGAAACACATTGCCCTCTTTGCCCCTACAGAACCATCTGTCCACGTTAGCTTGCGCGCAGTTCAGCGCGTGTTATCATTAACATAGAACGCATTACACCTGTTTCTTAGGATGAGGATCATGACGAAAATGCTATGGGCCACACTGTTGGGTCTTTTGATTGCATCGGCCGCAATCGCCAGCGAAAAATCTGTCTACGACTTCTCATGGTTGGATAAGGACAAAGAAATTTATGTCCTGCAAAACCGTAAATTTCGAAAAGATGGACGACTCTACGTTGGCCTAGGAGCAGTGAAAACTCTTTCGGGAGCGTTTATTGATTCTATTGGCGGCAACGTACGCGCTGGATATTTTTTCAAAGAAGACTGGGGTGTTGAATTTCTTTATGCCAAGAACTCTGGCTCAGAAAATGACACGGCAAAAGGTGTAAAAGAGCAGGGAACTGTTCCTTTCTACCGCAAAATTGATTCTATGATGGGTGGTATTGTTTGGTGGTCACCGTTCTACGCCAAGATTAATACTTTCAATGAAATTTTCTATTTCGATTGGATGTTTGGCTTGGGTGTTGCTCAAGTGAAGACACTTGATAACCGCAACAAATTTTTGCCTGCAGCACCAAGTACACTTACGAGTGAAGACACGATGGGCGGACTCTGGTCGACGGCCATGCGTTTTCACATCAACCAGGCCTGGAGTTTGCGTCTCGACTTCACCGGCACACACTACAGTGCAGACCGTAAAACATCGAACACCGCCGGCAAGAGCCAGTTGTTTTCTAACTATGACTTCGGCTTAGGGCTGATGTTTGCTTTCTGATCGAAGGGAGAACAGGATGTTCCACCACTTTGTGACTTTTATAATGGCTTTGCTTGTGACCGCTTCGGTGTGGGCGCAAGGTCTTGGTCAGGCCCAAAGAACTTGGGAATCGAGTTCAGGTGCCAGTTCATGGCGCAAGATTGTCATTCAGCTCGTGAATGAAGGCTATCCTTTCTCGGCAGTGCCTTTCATGAAAGAGTATCTAGTTCAAAATCGCTCATCCCTCGATGAAGATTTGGATGAGGCGTTTGAGAAGATGATTGTGAAGACGGGCATTCGTCCGTTTGAAACGTTGCCAGATAATATCCTGGGCGCATCACGCTCATCGATCGTTCGCTATATTCTTGCGAAGAAACACTTCCGCAAAGGTCGTTGGTCAGAAGCTTTGACCGAGGTCAATCGCGTCAACGCCAATCACCCGGTATATCCTTTTGCGGTTCATTTACGTGCTGCGATCTACGGTATTCAAGGCAAAGCCTCTGAAGCTGAAAATGATTATCGTGATTGTGTCTCGTTTTCTAACTCACGCTACAACGCAGAATCAAATCCGGTCAAACTTCGTCAGATCTTGATTAACCGCGACTCATGTTTAGCCGGCCTTGCCCGCGCCTCGTTTGCCAAAGGTGATTACGCGAAAGCTGATATTCAGTATCTTGATATCGCGAAATCATCGTTCGTCTGGCCGGAAATCCTCGTGGAAGAAGCTTGGTCAAGCTACTACCTCAAGAATTACAACCGCACCTTGGGCAAGCTTGTTTCTTATAAGGCGCCAGTATTCGACTTTATCTTTAATCCTGAAATTGATGTCTTGAGTGCTTTGGCCTACATGCGCATGTGTCTCTATGAGGACGTGAATGGCATTGTAGATGACTTCTATGGCAAGTGGATGGAACCGTCGAAAGAGCTGCGTAACTTCATTGTGTCTCACGGCCGTGATTACAACTACTACTTCAAGCTTGTCACAACCTTTGAGCAAGATAAGGTTGCGAAAGACTTCCTCATGCAGTCAATGCTGCTTTCAATTTCGAAAGATCCAGCTTGGCAGGAAATGAAGCAGGCCTACATCGATGCGATCTCAGAATTTAATCGCATTAAAGACAGAGGGAATTCGCGCTTTAACGTTGAGCTTATGCGTAACGTGAAAGAAGTTGTGAACGACTACCAAGATCTACTTGGCAGTTACGCTCGTGCGCAATTCCAAGATAAGTACAACAAGCTCTCGAAGTCGTTCCAAGGTATGAGTTACATCAAGCTCGAGGTGCTTTCACGCAAGAAGCAGTCTCTTTATGAAGAGAAGAGTAGCAGTGGTAAGCGTGGAGATGTGAAATACATCGAACGTAACGACAAGCAATACTTCTGGGATTTCAATGGCGAGTTCTGGGCCGACGAATTGGGTGACTACGTCTTCGCGCTGAGGTCTGAATGCTAAAACAAGTCTTTCTTCTCATTATTCTTATTTTACCGACCCTCGCGTGGGCCGCAAAAAGCGATGACCAGCGTCGCAATAAGATTTTGCAGATCATTGATGAAGAGTTACAGGAAGTGACCCGACTTTCTAAGCAGCGTAATAACGGTGATCCAGAGCTTCTTCTGCGAGCCGC
>JBEIPE010000413.1:0-2125 GCA_040377215.1 Halobacteriovoraceae bacterium | reverse complement strand
GCCAAATACCAATAGAGCAGCAAGACGGGTAAATCGAGCCAGCGAAGCACGTTGGGATCAGTCTCAATGTCATACTCTGTGCTGATCACAAAGCGCTTCAGCGGAATTTGGAGTTGCCGTGAGCGCGTGATAAAAATGATCTTCTCTTTAAGGGTTTTGCCGTACTTCCCTAGCCCATTGATCTCAAGACCAGGTACAGACTTACTCGCGTAACCAAACAGAGTGAGTGCGCAGGGCATGCGCTGAGAAAAAGCATAGGACTGAATCTGTGTTTCCATAAGACCTCCATGCTGGCTTCTGTGCGAAACGCATGCCGAGACCTAACAACATAAGTGAATGTTTTTAATGGATGAAAAAAATGACTGAGGAAGAATTAACGGCAGCGATCGGCCTGAAGTACCAAGATTTCAGCATTCACCAGATCAACCACCACTGCGTAGCTGACTTCACCGAGGCTGTTCTCATGGCCACCATGGAAGAACTTGTAGTCCCCACGAAGAGTACCGAGCAAAGCTTTGAAGGCGTTTAAGGCACGACGATCGTCTCTGCTCAAGCGCGTCGGCTCTCTCACGATATTGGAGAAAGCTCCGGCCACAAAATGCCCCATTGCGACCTCATCCGTGAGATCGAGGGCCTGGGCCACCACACCACTAACCGGAGCATTCACGCCGGTGTTGGTGAAATAGACGGCCTGCTTGACCGTGTTTTCCCATTTTTCATTCAAGCGACGAGCGGCAATTTGCAGGTAGCCGCGCGTTCCACAATCATCGTGTAGGTGAGAAAGATCTTGATGAATGTCCGCCAAACGCATCAAGCGTTCGTCAGCGAGGGCCGGCACATTGGTGAACGACGCCGCGTAGGCGTTAGACCAAAATGCAATGACGGCTATGAATAGGATTAATGACTTCATCGGGGCGGAATATAGACCCTTTGTTAGGATCAGGTGAATCCTAACAATCATAAGGCTGCTATCTAATTGCTAGATGCTTAATTTCGCGCCAAAAAAAAGGCTCCCAAAGGAGCCTTTTCAGAGGAGAAATCTTAACCCGGCCACATTCCGCGCAAGCGCATGGCACCCTGAAGACGATCTAAAGAGGCAATGAAAGCGGCTTGCTTCATATTGCACTTGTACTTCGTCTGCGTATGAATCACGCGATCGAACGCCTGCTTCATAACGCCGTGGAGCTTACTGTTCACTGTCTCAAGGTCCCAGAAGAAACTGGAAATGCCTTGGACCCATTCGAAGTAAGAAACAATCACACCACCCGAGTTACACAAGATATCAGGGATAATGAAGACGCCTTTGTCAGAAAGGTAATCAACGGCTTCTTTTGTAAGAGGGCCGTTGGCGCCTTCAGCAATCATGCGCGCCTTGATGGTGTGCATGTTATCTTTTGTGATCACTCCGTCGATGGCAGCTGGCGCCAGCACGTCCACGTCGAGAGCGAGCAATTCGTCGTTGGAGATGAAGTCGGCTTCAGGGTAACCCTTGAGGACACGGTTTTTCTTGATCCACTCAACGACAGAAGGGATATTCAAACCATTCTTAGCGTAGACGCCGCCGGTGTAGTCAGACACAGCAACGATTTTAGCGCCTTGTTGGTAGAGGTCTTGCGCCGCTGGAATGCCCACTTTACCAAAACCATGAATCGCAACGGTAGTGGTGCTATCGATTTTTTTGCCGAGATGGTCGTAGGCGAAGTTCACGCAGAAAGCGAGACCTTTGCCTGTTGATTCAGCACGGCCAACAGAGCCACCAACAGCGATTGGCTTACCAGTTACCACACCCGGAACAGCGTAGCCGCTCATCTGCGAGAAGGTGTCCATCATCCATGCCATGGTTTGGCCGTCGGTACCGATATCAGGAGCTGGAATATCTTTCTCAGGACCGATGATCATCGAGATCTCTGTCGTGTACCGACGGGTCATCGCTTGGAGTTCTGCGCGAGAAAGATCGTTCGGATCGACTTTGATGCCGCCTTTCGCGCCACCGAGTGGAAGACCCACGAGTGAGTTTTTAAATGTCATCAACATCGCAAGTGCAGCCGTCTCAGAAAGTGAAACGTGCGGATGGTAGCGAACGCCACCTTTACCTGGGCCCAAGGTTAAGCTGTGCTGAACGCGG